>CAMWUZ010000034.1 GCA_947177595.1 uncultured Porphyromonadaceae bacterium
CCCTTGTAGCCGAGCGAACGCGCTTTGATTGCCATAGGTAGAACACCGCGAATCGGAAGAACCGAACCGTCAAGTGACAGCTCTCCCATAATCATAAGTCCTTCAAGCCTGTCTGACGGTATTTTCTCTGCGGCAGCGAGAATCCCCACAGCAATAGGTAGATCGTATGCCGCACCTTCCTTTTTTACGTCAGCGGGACTGAGATTTATCACTACTCTATGGCGTGGAAACTCTGTTCCGCTCTGATTTATGGCACTGACCACCCTCTGATAGCTCTCTTTCACTGCTGCGTCAGGTAGTCCCACCATTGTAAAACTGAACCCACGATCTACCACCGTTTCTATTGTCACTACAATAGCATCGATGCCTTGAACCGCCGCGCCGTATGTCTTTACCAACATTTTTTAGTGCCGATTTATTATTTCACGATTTTTTCACGCACAAACCGCTCTGCAACTGAAATTGACGAACCTCTATGCTGCTGATTTCCTACCGAGTCAACAATAATAAAGAAGGGTATTCTTGCTATTGACAGACGGCGGAAAGGAGGAGCGGCTACGTTACCCGGTTTCCATACCTGACTCCACGTGGCGCTATCCTTTTCTGTGACGCGTTTCCATGTAGTGCTGTCAGGCGAAGTGTTTACCTCAAGTACCGCGAGCCGCTTGTCTGAGTAATCGTTGCGCAACGAGCGAAGTTTAGGTAAGATAGAATCGCGTGAAATTTTATCATCGCCGGTAAATGCTATTAGAGTAGCGGAATGGCGGTAGGGAGTGTAGCGGACAACAGAATCGTTGCGACCGATGAGAGTCATGGAAGAAACGCTCTCGCGTGACTCTGTTGTGAGCTGTCCCGCAAGAACATCATGATAATTGGCGAGAAGACTTGTCGGTCTTGCATCAGCAGAGATAATGCCTAAGAGTGAGTCAGCGGCAATTTCATTGTCCGCGGCTCTGAATTGGGTTATTACCGCTACAGTAGCCGCCATCGATTTGCGGTTTCTCTCAACAAAATCTTTCACCGCCGCATTTATGCGTACAGGGTTGCCGGATGAGATGACCTCGGCGTTAGCGTTAAGAAATCTGGCATACAGCTCGTTAACCTTATCGCCTTTCATCCTTACTTCAAACGGTTTTGCCGGGTTGATTTTGCAGTGAATATCAGCTCCGTCACGAACCGTTAGCTGAACCAATGGCGCTCCACCGCTTACACTCAGAAATGCGACTGCAGGAGCAGGAGCCGATCCGGTCAGAGTGAAATTGCCGTTTTCGGAATGTGTACTCAACCGGGTATAGGAACCGTTGTTGCAATATAGCAGTTCCACAATGCTGCTTCCCGCACCCTCAATAGTGCCGCTCACACTGAATGAATCACTTTTACCGCAACCGGTAGCTATGATTCCCGCAAATAATACAAGTATATGATAAAATAATTTCATGCCAATGCGTGTAAGTCACGCAAAAATAGCAAAAAATAGCTGTTTGAGCGGCTAAGTGGCTCTCAAATTTTAGATTACGGGCAAACTTTACAGCATACCTAATTCCACTCCTACCGCTACCCGTTCGATTATTCCGTCCTTTCGGTCTTTGTCCGGCTTATAGTCTCCTTTCAGATTCACACCGAAGAAGCGTCCGAATGTCTGCCAGAATCCGGCACGGAATGATCCGAGAAATGCTTTGATAATGCTGTAACTGCTCTGGTCGGTCTCACGCTTGATGAGCTTGATGAGCAATTGTGCCTGCGACTTGCTGAATTTTTTCAGCACGGGTTTATACTGTTTGAAAATTTCTCCCTCCATTTTCTTAAGGTACTCTTCCCGCTCTTTCTGTGTGGGAAAGGTCTCGATATATTCATAAGTTTCTATGAGAGTGGCGCAGATGAGTTTTGCGTATGGAAGAGTTTTTTTGACATCACGCACTGTTTTCCAGTAAAATTCCTCCTCTTTTTTGTTCTTGAACTTCATCGGAGGAAAGACAGTGACAGTGTTGAGCACGTTCATCTTGACAGTGTCACCATCTACGACTGTATAATAATAGCCTCTTATACCTTTGACCCTGGCATCGGGCAGATCTACACTGCCGCCGTCTGCCAACTGCACCTGCTCGGGTGTCTGCGCACTTGCAGTTGCGGCGCATATAACCGCTGTGAAAATAATGATATGTCTGAGGAGTTGTGTCATATCATTATAACGTATCACACACCGTTTTGATTGCGTGACGGTGCCGGAGGGTAGTCAACAGTGTAGTGCAGTCCGCGTGATTCTTTACGCTCTTTAGCCTGACGCATAATGAGATAGCCTACATTGATGATGTTTCGTAGCTCACATATTTCTCTGGATGCTTTCGAGCGTTTGAAGAGCTCTTCGGTCTCTTCATAGAGAATGTCCAGACGATTCCACGCACGGTCAAGGCGCAGATTGCTGCGCACAATGCCTACATATGCGCTCATTATCTGTCCCACCTCCTTGATACTTTGGGTAATCAGCACCATCTCCTCAGGACTTCCGGTGCCTTCATCGTTCCAGTCGGGCACATCTGAGCGCAGATCATAGTGGGTGATTGCTTCCGAGGCATGAGCTGCTGCTGCATCGGCATAAACCACGGCTTCAATCAGAGAATTTGATGCAAGACGGTTACCTCCGTGCAGCCCGGTGCATGAACACTCGCCTATGGCATACAGGCGCTTGATTGATGATTCGCCATTTGAGTCAACCGCAATGCCGCCACATAGATAGTGTGCCGCAGGAGCAACTGGAATATAGTCTTTGGTTATGTCAATCCCGAGAGAAAGACACTTTGCATATATGTTGGGAAAATGTCGTTTTGTCTCTTCCGGGTCTTTGTGAGTAACATCAAGATATACGTGGTCATCGCCGTGCAGTTTCATCTCACTGTCAATCGCACGTGCAACAATATCACGCGGAGCAAGCGACAGGCGCGGGTCATATTTGTGCATGAACTCCTCGCCGCGCATATTTCGGAGCACCGCACCGTAGCCGCGCATAGCCTCTGTAATAAGAAACGAGGGTCGGTCACCCGGATGATAAAGCGCGGTGGGGTGGAACTGGATAAACTCCATATCCGTCACAGTGCCTTTGGCTCTATACACCATAGCGATTCCGTCGCCGGTAGCCACAAGAGGATTTGTCGTTGTGGTATAAACGGCTCCCACTCCTCCGGTGGCGATTATGGTGACGCGAGACAGAAATTTATCAACCTTTCCGCTTTTTTCGTCAAGAATATATGCTCCGAAGCAGGTAATATCTTTTGTGCGTCGGGTAACAATTTTGCCGAGGTGGTGCTGAGTGATTATCTCAATCGCGAAATGATGTTCAAAAATGTCGATATCAGGATTTTCGCGTACTTTGGCTATAAGGCTGTCCTGAATTTCAAAGCCGGTGTTGTCGGCATGGTGGAGAATTCTGAATTCCGAGTGTCCCCCCTCGCGGTGCAGGTCGAAGTTTCCGTCCTCCTTACGGTCAAAATCCACGCCCCATTCCACAAGCTGGTTTATCTGTCGCGGAGCACCTTTGACCACTTTTTCCACCGCCTCCGGCTTGCTCAGCCAGTCACCGGCAATTATAGTGTCGGAAATATGTTTGTCGAAATCGTCAACCGATAAGTCGGTCACCGAGGCGACTCCACCCTGAGCCAGTGCTGTATTGGCTTCGTCAAGAGTAGTTTTGCAGATAAGAGCCACTTTCCCGGTTCCGGCAACCTTGAGTGCGAAACTCATGCCCGCTATTCCGGAACCTATCACCAGATAATCATATTGGCGTGTCATATACTTGACTATTGGTTAATTGTTGGGCGCAAAGTTACAAAAATCATCGGGGTTTTCGGGTGGTGCGCATGAAATAGTAGAAGAAGAGGGCGGCGGCGATGAAAAGTGAAATGGAGAAGCTGAGAATGATTCCGTAAGTGCCGAGTCCGCAGGGAAATCCGAGGAGCCAGGTTGCCGGTAGTCCGATGATTACGTAACTGATGAAGGCAATCCACAGCATCGGCATTACATTCGAGGTGCCGCGCAACGCGTTGGCAAAATTTATTTGCGTGGCATCGCCGAACTGATATATTACCAGCGGTACAATCATCGACAGGGCAAGGGAGATAACCTCCGGATCATGGGTAAACTGGTGAATTATCTGCGGACCGAGGAATATGAAAATGCAGGAGGCTGTTGCGGCGAGTGTGAGCAGAATCCGGTAGCCGGCAAACGCGAGCCGGCGCATCTCAGCTCTGTCGCCGAGTCCGGCGGCGTTACTTACCAGCACGGCTTCTGCGGCGGCGACACTATAATAAACGCAAAATCCGAGAGTGCCGGTAATGATTATAACCTGAAATGCGGCGAGAGGGATAGCCCCAAGCCAACCTGCCATAACTGCCGCCGCAGTGAAAGACCCGCTCTCAAAGGTCATTTGCAGAGCAACGGGCACAGATGTGCGCCCGATTAAACCGAGTGTGCGCCGGTTTATGCGCGCGGCAGCGAAGCCGGTGCGGTATTCGCGATATTCGCGGCGCAGAATCATCACCCCGATAATGGCAAGCGGGCAAAGCACTCTTGCAACGAGAGTTGAAATTCCCGCACCGTTAAGACCGAGTTCCGGACATCCCCAGTTACCGTATATCAGAAGCCAGTTTCCAAAAATGTTGATACCGTTCGCGGCAAGAATAATCCACATGGGCATCTTGGTGCGGTTGATTGCATAAGCCCACTGTGCGAATACATTAAACAGTGCCACCGGAATAAGTCCCGCAAGATAAATTAGAAAATACGGACGGATGAGCGGCAGAAGCTCCTCCGGCTGACCGAGATTGTGCAGATTTATATATACCGCGGTCATTATGGCGGTGAGCAGCATGGCGAAGAGTATGTTGATAACCACTCCGTTGCGCAACGTGTTGCCTATCGCATCCAACCGCTTTTGAGAAAAAAGCGCTCCTATCAAAGGAGTCAGCCCGTAAGTGAATCCGACACAAGCAAAAATGCACACGTTGAACAGATTGTTGACAAATGATGCGCTCGCAAGAGCCTCGGTGGAGTATAATCCGACCATCTTTGTATCGGCAAATCCCACGATAATCATACCGAGCTGCCCTATGAGTATAGGGAGCCCGAGTTTGACAATCGCCAGTGTGCGGCTTGGTTTACGCTCAGTCTGAGCCACAGGATCAGTATTGCTCCTGCGCGTTGGGGAAGTCGCTGCTTTTCACGTCGGCAACATATTTGCCGAGACCATCGGTTATCACAGTAGCGAGATCAGCATAGCGGCGAAGGAATTTGGGCGAGAAGCCGTTATTCATGCCCATCATATCCTGGAATACAAGTATCTGACCGTCCACGCCGTTACCGGCACCTATGCCGATCACCGGGCAGCTGACCTTTGATGCCACCTCTGCCGCGAGTGTGGCAGGCACTTTTTCAAGAACGATCGCGAAGCATCCTAATTCGTCAAGCATCTTGGCATCCTCCATAAGTTTCTTAGCCTCCGCTTTCTCTTTTGCGCGCACATTGTAGGTGCCGAATTTGTTGATGCTCTGCGGAGTGAGTCCGAGGTGACCCATCACCGGGATTCCGGCGGTGAGAATACGCTCGATGCTTTCGCGAATCTCCGAACCACCTTCAAGTTTCACCGCCTCTGCGTTAGCCTCTTTCATGACGCGCACCGCGCTTGCCAACGCTTCTTTCGAGTTACCCTGGTATGTGCCGAAAGGCAGGTCAACAACCACTAACGCTCTTTTCACACCTTTTGTCACGCCCTTGGCGTAGGTAATCATCTCATCAAGAGTGATTGGCAGGGTGGTTAGGTTACCAACCATGACATTCGACGCGCTGTCACCAACAAGAATAAGATCCATACCGGCACCGTCAACAAGGGTGGCGGTAGTGTAGTCATATGCGGTGAGACAAGCTATCTTTTCGCCGTTTTCCTTCATTTCACGTAGGCGGCGGGTAGTTACTTTCGGTTTTGATTCGGTATATGTTGACATACTGTTTTAGTTTTTTGACGCGACAAAATTACTATACATTACCGACTCCGCAAATTTTTAAGAAGAATGTCGGTGAGTTCGGCAACTCCTTCGGACGCACCTTTGCGTATCACTTCCACATTCGAGTCTACAGCCGCCGGGTTGGGGTCGATATAATAGACGGGTACGCCGGGGCGCACGTAGTGCAGGAGCGATGCGGCGGGATACACGACCAGAGATGTGCCGATAACCACGAAAATGTCAGCTTCGTGCGCCCACTCGATCGCTCGCTCGATATTTGGCACAGCTTCCTGAAAGAAAACGATGTGCGGGCGCAGGTGATTGCCCTCTGCATCGGTGCTTTCCGGTGTTGTGTCGAGATGCTCTTCGTCGAGAGTGTAAATGAGGTCGGGATTTTCAATGGCGCGCACTTTCATCAGCTCGCCGTGGAGATGGAGCACTTTCGAGCTGCCGGCGCGTTCGTGCAGGTCATCGACATTCTGGGTGATGATATACACGTCAAAATATTTTTCGAGTTCCTTCAGCGCAAGGTGTCCCTGATTGGGCTGAGCCTTGAGCAGGTCACGGCGGCGCGCGTTGTAAAACTGATGCACCAGTGCCGGATTTCTGGCGAAGCCGTCGGCACTAGCCACATCCATTACATTATGGTTTTCCCACAGTCCTCCGGAATCGCGGAATGTGCTGATACCGCTCTCGGCGCTCATTCCCGCGCCGGTGGATATCACGAGCTTAGGTTTTCTGCTTTCCATAACTATATTTACTCTTCGGGTATTCTGAAAATAGAAAAATTCACGCTGCCATACTCCCTGTGCTGAATGAAATGCGGCAGTGATGAGAAATCGTGCCGCCTGGAATGCTCCACCACTATAAGAGTGCCCGGCTTGAGCATATCGCTGCCGAGAATCTTGCCGGGAATCTCGGCGAACCCGGGCATATCGTATGGGGGATCGGCGAAGATGAAGTCAAATTTCGCGGTGGTGGATGCGATATAGCGCAGGGCATCGCCGCGCACCAGGCGCAGATTATCCACATTGAGCAGCTTCGCGACTTTGGCGATGAAATTGTATTGTGTGGATGCTTTTTCCACAGCTGTGACCGATTCGGCTCCGCGGCTCAGCAGCTCCAGGGTGATCGCTCCTGTGCCGGCGAAGAGGTCGAGAGCGTCAATACCCTCTATGTCGATGAGGTTTTCAATGACGTTGAAGATATTCTCGCGTGCAAAATCGGTGGTAGGTCTCGCGGTTATGTTGTTGGGAACGTCAAAGCGGCGTCGCCCGAATTTACCTCTTATTATTCGCATGAGAGCAGAGCTGTTAGTGGTTGTGGAAGGGTGAGGCTATCCTCGCCGAGACGCGCCAGAGCCGGGTTTACATCATAGCGGTGGGGCTCGTCAACGTAGCGGGTGAGATATTCCCGCACGGTATCGGTATAGGGAGCGTTGCCGGTTAGGATAACGGGCAGATTCTTCTCCGGCAGACTGCGGCTCACGGCGGTGATGAAATATGTGGCATCCTCCGGGCAGTCGCAGTGGAAAATATTGGCGAAAATCAGTTTGCCCCCGGCGGTAGCTGTAACGAGCACCTTTTCCTGCGAACATTCGGCGAACAGCGCTGTGTCTGCCGGCGGGTTGGCGATTACTGGGGCGAGGATATGGCTCAGGTGCACGTTGAAAAATGTGCGGCGAATGAATCCGGCGAGGGGTGTGTCAAGCGCGAAAGCGACAGATATATGCTCGGTGGCATGGGCAATCTCGGCGCTTTTGCCTGTAAGATCCGCCTTAGCGGTGGCCAAAATCTCTCCCGCATCCACGCTCCGTGCGGTTTCGCGCGGCACAATGCAGAAATCACCTGTATCGGTGAGCACATCTATGCGCGTGAAATCACTGAGAAGAAGCGGGTTGGCATATACCGCCTCCTGCACGGCCTTTGTGTGGGAAGAAGCATCCCGGTTAAGCAAAATAGTGCGGTGTATAAGCCGCTCCGACTCCACCGGCGGGAAAAGAGCCACGTCGAGCCGGCTCCGTTCAATCACAATAGCGCATCGCCACAGCTCCGGCTGCGGAATCAAATCTTTTGAAAGTATCTCATGCTCCATGCTGCAAAAATAGTTTGTCTAATTGTTAACACATCCTTCCCGGTGCTCATCCCATATAAGTGTGGCGAGATACTTATCGCTACGACATTGCAAATCGGCTACTCCTTCCTCGATAAGGTCGGAAATAGCGGAATTGTAGAAAATTTCAGCCGCCTTTTCAAGAGACACATCGAAAAGAGTGGATATATCAAGTATTATACGGCTGTTTTTTGCCGCCCGTAGCACAGTCCCGCTTTCTGTAGTCATAACTTTACACTTTCTATATGGGTCAGACATCTGTCAAGCATCTCCTGAGAGCGAATGCATATAGGTCTTGGTACGGGTCTATTGGACGAATGATAGAGTTTCATGCCGGGAGTTCTCCTTTTTCTTTCATATAGTCGATGAGGTCATTCATGAGGTAACGTGAGCCGAATGTGTGAAGCACATCGTAGGACGGAACCATATATCCATACAGAATCCCCGATCTATTCAATCGGTTGTAAACTTCCTTCTGACTCATTCCGAGCTGCTGAGAAAGTTTGCTTATGCAATATGTGACAAATTCAAGTACGTCTTTATTCATGTCATATCTCATGCTCCATGCTGCAAAAATAGTGATTCTCCCGCAAACAGGCAATTCAGGTTCAGCGGGGAATCGCGTGAGATGTCCGAGATGGAGTGAGCGTTGTCGATAAAAAAACGGGGGGCAATGAATCACTTCATCGCCCCCCGACACTCATTTCGTTAATTATCGTATTTGCTTGGTCAAATATAGAGAGTTTTTCTTTAGTCAACCTTGACTTTCACAGCCTTTGCTCCGGGCACCTTCACGATGTAGATGCCTGAGCGGAGACCTGTTGCAGCCACTCTGCGGCCGTTGATGTCATACACCTCGCTGCCTTCGGGAGCGATGATGCTGTCGCCTTCGGCGCGCACGTCCGAGCCGTTGCGGTCAGAATCGATGCCGTCGATATCGGTGGGGATGTAGCTGACGTTGAGGTGAGCCACATCACTCGGATGCTGCTTGGCGTTCTCCTTGAGGATAGCGAGTACCAGTCCGCCCTCCTTGGGCATAGCGAACTCACCGGTATATACTGTGCTGTTCACGGTCGGAGTTCTGCCATCGGTTGTGTAGTGGATGGTATATGTACCCTCTGCGAGAGATTCATCTTCGGGCTGAATGGTGATCATCGGTGTCTTGTCCTCGGTGAGTCTGTGGGTGATAACCGGCTTGCCGCTCACCTGTGCGGGATCTTTCACTGTTGTGTCACCTTCGGGCTGAATCATCACATACATCGATACCGGTGTGCCGGTCTTGCCGCCTTCCTTGGCATAAGCCCAGATGCGGGTTGCCTGGGTGAAGGGAACCGGTCCGGTATATTTTTCCCAGGTTGCGAGAGGCGCGGTGTTGTCCTCTGTCCAATAGATCTCGGCGCCTTCGGCAGCGGTCATTGTAACGACTGTCTTGCCTGTCTGCGGGTCAACATCAAATTCAACGGTGCCTGCGGGCTGGGCGAGGGTAAAGTCGATGTGGGTGTGGACTGATTCCTCATATCCCGGGCGGATAGCCTTGGCGTGGATGTAGCAGCTCTTTATCACGGGGAAGGGCTGTGCATATTCGTTCCACTTAACCTTACTGTCGTCATCGAGGCTTTCGTCGGTGTCTGCGATGTAGTAGTAGATGGTAGCGTTTCCGGCACCGGGAACATTGAGCTCGACGGTGGTGTAGGGATAGAACTCTACCTCGTATGAGTTGTCAACCTTTTCGGGGGTATTGAGCAGGTTGCCGGTGAATACGGCGTCCACGGATGCGGTGGTCTTGATCTCCTCGACCTTGGTGGGCCAGAGCTCGATATCCTTGCCGTCGGCGGTGAGCATCGCGAAGCCGGTCACATTGTAGCGCGCGTTCGGCTTGATGGTCTCGAAGTCGAATTCGGGCTTGAGAACGGTGTGGTCAACTTTCACCCGCTTGCCGTCGCCCTGCTTGAGGATCCACTGGTCGGCTGCCTGGGCGTCGGTGCCCTCCGCCTCGATCTTGAAGCCGGTGAGGGTCACACCCGAGAGCTTCACGAAGCGGCGGGCATTGTCAACGGTGAGTTCGGTCACGGAGTCCGGAGCGATCTCGATATCCTCGGCGAGATCAGAGGGACGGTCAGATGAGCTGCCTCTGAACAGAGCGCCATATTCCTCGGTGATGAGGGCGCCGCGCACGATATCGCCTGCGATATTGGGAGTGATCACCATATCGCTGATATAGTCATTCTCGTTGATATCGTTCAGGTCGATGGCATTGTTCTTGATGTTGATGGGCAGGTAGTGACCCTGGGTGCCGCGAACAAAGAGGTATTCGCCGCCTTTCGCAGCAACGCGTACATTGCCGGTGAAGTGGTAGGGCACATCCTTCTTCGCGTTGAGAATGAAGTTGATCACATATCTGCTATCCATAGAGGTGCGGGTGAGGTATGCCTCGGTCACCTCGGAGTTGGGAGCGCCGGTTGCAACGACGTACGCCTTGATGACAGTGTTGTCATCCACAAATACGGGACCGGTATATTCAGTGCCCTTGAAGCGGGGATCGCTGCCGTCTTTGGTGTAGTAAACGGTGTGTAAGGTAGCTACGTCAGAGGGGGTGTAAGATATTTCCACCATTGCTTCGGTGAGGAAGCTCATGTCATCGGCATTGACTCCTACGCCTGTGAGAGTGATCTCGGGTGCGGCAACCTGCTCCACGCCGTTGGGAACGGGCATCGAGGTGAGTGCGATGGCATAGTTGCCTTTATCGCCGTTGCGGATCACAACGCCGTTAACGTCATAGAGTTTGGTCGCGTCCCAAGCCTTATCCCAGCCGGTCAGCTCTTCAAACACGCCGCCGTTATTGATTACGGGGTTGCCGGGCATATCGAGAGTATATACGTAGGGATCTGCTTCCGAGCCGTCGCCGTCGCGTGAGATCTGAACTGCCTCTACGGTGTAGCGGAGCATGCGGTCGCTTTCGCCGAACGCAGTGGTCTCGGGGCTCTGCGCATTCTTGACAGGCACCTCATAGCTTACATAGTCGCCTTCAACTCTGCGGAACGTGCGGGCGAAGCCGGTGGCGTTGACGCGGAGGTTCTGCAGAGAGGTGCGGTCGGCGATCATAGCGAAGTTGGTGATGATGTCACCTTTGCGCAGAGCGCGTGCGGCATTGTCATCGTTTCCTGCCGGTTGGTCTCCTTCCGCCGCGGTGACGGGTGCCTTTTCATCCATAGCGATAGCCCAATCCCATCCGTCTTTGTTGTAGATGATGATGGAGTGTGAGCTGAGTTCATCTTCGGTGAACTCCTTGCCC
>CAMWUZ010000035.1 GCA_947177595.1 uncultured Porphyromonadaceae bacterium
ATCTCTTACAAAGAGAGCGTGACTAAAAACAGTCGCAAATATAAAAAAGAAACTTTTCGGAAGTTCGGTAAGTGTGTTATTGCAATGGCGTGAATGTCAGCAATTTGCTATCTATCGAATTAAGTAAGAGAACATTCTCAACTGAAAGAAATGCCCTTGTCAGCCTCTTCAGAATCCACGGTTTGGTTCGTGCTGAATTATATAGGCGTAAACAGCAGAGACTCCGCTCAAAAGGCAGTTGATAAATACAATTCTCTGACGCAATCTGCATTAGAACTGTTTGCTCCGACCTATGTGGTTAAAGAAGAAAAAGATGGCGATATAAAGTTCCGGACCCTTAACCTCACTTTTCACTACACCTTTGTGAGAGGCACATTCGAGCAGGTAAAGCAATTTTGCGCACAACCGAACGGATTTTCATTCATGATTGACCACGGCAATACTGAGAGATATGCCATGATTGACGATCGCAAGATGGTGGCATTCAAAAATATAGCCAAGGCATATCAGAACTGTCTGCCTTACTACTCTATAGATGAGATAGACCTTCAGAACGGTGATCTGGTAGAAGTGGTCAGAGGTGACTTTCCCGGACTAATCGGCACATATATGCCAAAGTCCAAAAGTTCCTCAGGAAACATCATACTTGAGATATACAACAATGTAGGCACAGTGGCATTTAATGTCAAAGCAACCGATGTCAGAGTGCTGGAATTCTCAAAGAACTCAACAAGAGCCAATGATCAGATAGACGCATTTGTGCCACACCTTCTGAGTGCACTGCGCCTCTTTGACAGCGACCAGGCAATTCCCTCAAACCTCTCCGCCAAGCTCGCAGCATTCTGCGGGAGAATGGAAATAACCACACTCACCAACCGCAAACTTGACGCACGCCTGCAAATACTCCTATACGCCGCAAACTATGTTATCGGCAACACCACCCATGCCGCCATCCATCTCGGTAAATTTGAAAAGCTGAAAAACTCAGTGACCAACCAATGGACCCAAGCACTCATAAATCTCATATTCGGGGTAATTACCGGAGACAAAGATATACTTGCGCCATCAGTTGACACCGTGACCGCCGTCTCGACTCCATCAAAAGCCCAACAGATGATAGCCGAAGAATATCGCCACTATCTTTCCGCCCAAAAATGATTCACGACAAAATTAAGGAAGCAAACGCCATAGTGCGGGCAGCGAGTGCCGCCGGAATCTTTCTTACAGAACTACGCGACAGGCAGCTCGCCGCACAAGTGCGCAAAATGGCAAAACAGTGGGTAAACGATATTGAGCGGCAACTGTCCGCTATGGCACCCGCCGACGCACTCACGGCAATTGCTACTTTTGATATAATCCACCGCATAGCCCACGGGGTTCCGGCAAACCCACAACTCATCAACAAATATACCCTCAAAGCCTTTGATGCCTACATCTCCGGCGACAAAACAGTTGATGAATACACACTCTTCAGGCAGATCGCAACAGGACTACGCCGCAAAGATCCCGCCTATGCCGACAGACCACTCAGATGGCACAGCCTCTCCCTCGCCCGATGGCACAAACAATTTGCAAGCGGAGACGCTGCCGACACCCTGAGCGACTATGACACTGCGCAGCGAGTGACCATCCTCCTGCAAAGCGACCTCTGGGCACTCGAAACCCGCAACGAGGCAGCCTACAAGCACCGCCTCCACACCCGCTACAGCCATCTTCTCCCCGCCTGATAACCTCGAATACATCCAACTCGCCTGACTCCCCCATTATATCCTCATAATTAATTTTCATTATGCGTGCAATTCATGTTGGCATATTGTTGTCATATGACTACAAGTATCTTCCTACTTGCCTGTCATGTATTTATGACTATGCAGATAAAATAACGTTAGCCATAGATAAAAACAGATTGACTTGGAATGGTGAGAAATATGAATTTGATGAATCCTTCCTGCAAAAAGTTTTAGATAAGGATACCGCTCATAAAATTTCTATATATGAGGATGATTTCGCTATACCTAATCTTACAACAATGCAATGTGATTGTCGTGAAAGAAAATTGTTGTATGAGTTTATGGGATCATCAGATTTAGATGCATGGCATATTCAGATAGACTCAGATGAATATTTCATTGATTTTAGGGGATTTGTGAATTGTTTGCACGATATTGAGAAGTCATATACAGGGAATATAACTGTGATGCCTAAATTGGTAACTATTTTTCGAAAGGTGGAAAATGGGATTATTATTGCAGAAGATACAAATAGTGTGTTTTTCCCAGTCGCATCTATTGGCGGATGCCGTTTCAATCCGGCCAAAGATGAAATTAAGCTAAAAGTTCCGTTTATAGTTCTCCATCAAAGCTGGGGTAGAGATGAAACTGAAATCCGGTTTAAAATTGAAAATTGGGGACATAATCGTGACTTTGATACCAATGCTTATTTTGAGTTTTGGCGTAGTGTTAATCAGTATAATGCTCCCTATATACATGATTGTCACCCCTTAGGGAAAAAATCCGGGTGGAATAAATTAATTTACAAGCAAGGTGAAATTGAAAACATAATAGAGGAATTACAGTCAGATAATTCGCCAATAGGGTTTAACAAATCTTTGATACGACAGGCAAAAAGAAATCGAGCAATTCAAACTTTAAAAGAATCAACCATTGGGAAAAGATTAATTCCCATTGTTAAATATGTCCTCCGTAAACGTTAAGCGTACTAGTTCAATTCTGTTTATTTTAAGAATTATAAAAATGTTAGTGTCACTTGTAACCGTGTCACTAACAGCTAAATACTTTGGCGTATCAGTAGAAAAAGATGCGTGGCTATTAGTAATAGCCCTGATATCCTCCATAACATTACTGGTATGGGGACCTATAAATGAAACATTTAGAGCAAAATTTATATTTTTAAAAGAACATGATGGTGAAAATATTGCATTGAGGAGTGCTTCATCTCTTCTTTGTGGGATCATAATTATCACAATTTTACTTATCACAGTACTGGCAGTTTGTGCTCCATTGATAGCTAATTTTTCAGCACATGATCTTGGAAAAAGTGGAATCGAGTGGTTCCTTTCAATATTTCTGTTTCTACTACCCTCATTGCTGATTGATGAGCTTAACAATATATCAACAAGCATTCTTAATGCATATAATGTTTTCTATATACCTGAAATAGTAGGTTCAATAACCTCCGCCATATATATCGTTGTTTTACTTTGGCTTGCACCGATTATAGGTATATATTCAATTGTTGTAGGACAATATATTGCCACAATTACGCTGTTAGTCGTATTATTCGTTTATTTAAGGCGTCAACACATTTTTCATATCCGTTGGTTCTTAAAGCCATCCTTTCAATTAGTAAAACCATTTGTGTATTATGCTCTCCCATTCTTTTTCCCCTATGCTATAGGCCAGATAAATTATTTTACTGAAAGATGGCTTGCAACGCTTTTAGGAGTAGGAAATCTTTCTATTCTTGATTATTCAAGGCGATTCACTGTTATTTTGCAGACTGTTGTTGGCAGCGTTTTAACTACCCTTATGGTTCCATTGCTTGCTAAGTCTCATATGTCAGGTAAAACGAGTGACTTTAATATGATTGTAAAACAGAATGTCACAGTAATTTATGGGATAATGTTATTGGCAATTCCGTTTTTATTTGGTGCTGCTTACCCAATCTGTGACTTTCTCTATCATCGTGGAGATATAACAGTGAGAGATATACAGAATATTACTCAGATTTGTCAATTTTATGCTTTAGCTTTCCTTGGGGTAATAATCTATATTATTTTTGGAAATATATTGTTAGCCTCTGAAAAGGGAAAAATATATGCATTTTGGGGGGTTATAGCGCAAATCGTTGTAATTGCCACTAATTTCGGTTTCGTATCATATTTAGGTCTTGTCATTTTCCCCTTCTCGCTTGGACTCGTCCACCTGATTATTGGCGGAATTATGTGGAGTAAAGGTAAATCATGGTCAACTGAACTACTGAAGACTATTATTCGTAATAATATCCTCATAATTTTGTTGTCCTATGGGGTTCATCTTTTGAGTAAACATATTTATCCCATAGCCGCAATTCCCAATATTCTTCTTTGTGTAGCTACTATTTTATCAGGTGCTGTTTTATTATCTCCACTTATCGGAATCAATTCATGGTCATTGTTAAAAAGAACGCTTCAGAAGGTGAAATCACGTGGATAACATGGACCCGTGTAATAGCGTGTGTCATGGTAGTATGCCTGCATACGCTTCCCTCGGGAGAGTTATCGACCGATTCGCGCTATTTGTATTATTGTGTACTTGCCGTGACGCGTCCATGTGTCCCATTATTTTTAATGATTACCGGTTTTCTCCTCTTGAGAAAACAAAATGCTGAGATAGCAGCAAAAAACTTTTGGAAAAAACGTATTCCGCGTGTCTTATACCCTCTTTTGATATGGGGAGTCATATATGCCGTTCTTGCGTACGTTTATGACAAGTCAGATTTTGCTACATTTGTATATACTATGGTTTTATTACCAGTCAGATACCCGCAAGAAATCGGGGGTATTTTATGGTATCTATACACCCTGATAGGTATTTATTTGTTTTTACCATACTTATCACCCAAAACTTGGACGAATAAATACTATAGTTTATGTTTTATTGGAATCTGGTGCATAGCATCATTTTTTACATTCCTTAGAGACTGGGATAATACTTTACTTTGTGGCACTGCTGCATATGACTATGATGTATTACTTAATTTTTCAGGCTTATTAGGCTATCTGATTTTGGGATGCGTATTAGGACAATATTATATCAAAATATCATATTCCCGATTGATATTAATATGCGTTTCATTATTTCTTAGTGGAATAGCTTTATTCTTTTGTGGAATTTCGGTTAATCATTTGGGATATCTCTCCACATCCTACCATATGTCATTCTATAGTTTGCCGGCGATTCTCACGGCGTCAGCTATATTTCTGTTGTTCAGTAATTTAAATGTGGGGGGGGGTAAATTTATATCCCTTTTATCCAAACTCAGTTTCCCAATCTACTTGTGCCACATGGTAATTTATACAATAGCTACCCGATATTTATATCTATTGTCTAAATCAATTGGAATGATGATATGTGTGATGGGCTGTACTTTTATTGGAGCTACCTGTTTGGCTTGGCTTATTAATAAAATGCCTTATCATAAATACATCACCGGAGCATAATTTACAGAGATATCTCTTAATGAACAAGACCATTGGTATTGTAATCCTTAATTACAAGACGTACAGTGACACAATACGTCTGACTAATGACCTTTTAAAGTTCGGTATTAAGGATCATTTCCATATCGTTATTGTTGATAATGAATCTCCAAACGAATCCTTTGATGAACTGAATAAGGCATTTTCTGATAATCCTTATGTCGATGTGGTTGCATCGGGGGAGAATGGAGGATATGCAAAAGGTAATAATATCGGACTTCGGTTTTTAGAAAGATATTCCCCTGACTATGCATTGATTCTCAATAATGATGTTTGGTTTGATGAATCCACTATTATAAAGTGTATTGAGCAATACGAGACATTGGAAAATGTAGGAATTGTTTCACCTATGCAGCTTAATCCTGACAAGGAGATTGCTTATATGGGAACCCTACGCTGCAATACCATATTCGATGATATTATCAGCCAGTCCATTTTATTGACTAAACTCAGGGGCAAACGTAAATATGAATCAAATACCGATAACCCCTCCTTAATGATGGTTGATATCATCCCCGGATGTTTTATTCTCATAAATTTCCAGCTCTTTAAAGATATCAACTATTTTGATGAAGATACATTTCTGTTTTGTGAGGAGAGATTTCTTTTTCGGAAACTAAACGACAGAGGATATAAAAACTATCTGCTGTTAAATGAAGGGTATGTTCATGACCATTCCTTGACCATCAATAAGGAAGCAGATGCAATCCGTCAGAAAAAGATGTTCACTGATGGACAGATAGCTTTTGCTAAAAAATACAGACGCTTCCCCTCACTTTGCGCTGCTTTATTAAAAGCAGCCTTTCATTTAGGTTGCTTGGAAAGCCACCTTATCAATACCTTGAAAAAGAAAAAGCAATAAGATTCATGAAGAAAGCTTCTATCATCACCATACATGTCGGTTTTAATTTCGGATCGGTTTTGCAGACAGTTGCTACGGCTGTTGTTCTTCAAGAACTTGGATATATGCCTACGATTGTGAATTATATCCCGGATAGAGTGACATATCGAAGATATTTCAAAGAGGGACTTAAGGATTTTAGAAAACTAATACGACGTGTATTGTACTTTCCATTCCATTTAAAAAACGTAGCCGCTTACAATGGATTTTTAGCCACTAATACAAACCTCTCACAGCCAATTTACGCCGGGGATGATTTTGCGGCAAAATGCCCGGTGGCGGATGTATATGTAACCGGTAGCGATCAGGTGTGGAACAGCATACATAATGAGGGATTTGACGGGCATTATTTCTTTGACGATATAGCTGGTGCAAATAAAATTGCATTTGCATCATCGATAGGTAGAGAAAAAATTGATGATGAAGAGCTTCATTTAATCAAAGAGAGACTCTCAAAATATAAGGCGGTGTCTGTCAGAGAGGGCAGTGCGGTAAAAATCTTGAATTCTATTGGAATAGATTCAACACTTGTTTTGGATCCTACACTTCTGCTTGATAAGGATCAATGGCTCAAAATTGCCGGTGAAAGAATTGAGAAAAGCCCGTATCTGCTTATTTATACTCCGTATAATATAGTTGATGAAGAACTGATATATCGCGCTGCGAGAAAAATGGCAGACAAACACGGACTCAAAATCGTTACATTCTCTTGGACTCATCGAAAGAACAGATATGCGGATTACACATACCGATATGCCCGCCCGGAAGAGTTTCTTTCGTTGATGTATTATGCCGATTTTGTTATAACAAATTCTTTTCATGGCACAGCTTTCAGCATCAATTTAAATAAGCAGTTTGTTGTTTATCAGCCATCTGCATTCTCTACCCGAATAATGAGTCTTATAGAAATTGTCGGTCTCAGGAGCCGTTTGGTAAGTGATGATACCGATATCACCGCATTGCCTGAGATAAATTATTCTCTGGTCAATGAACTTCTTGACGCAGAACGCGAAAAAAGCATGGATTTTTTAAGAAAAGCACTGAGCTGATGTATTTACTCACCGGAAATAAAGCAGAATGTTCGGGATGCACTGCTTGTCAGCAGATTTGTGGACATGGCTCTATCACAATGCAGACAGATGAAGATGGATTTATTTTTCCCGTTAAGGATTTGACAACCTGTGTTAATTGCGGGCTATGCGAAAAGGTTTGTCCTTTTGATAAGCCGAGCTATAATAATCCTCTCGCCGATGCATATGCGACTATGGCAAAGTCTCCGGATGAAAGAACCAAGAGTTCAAGCGGAGGACTCTTTTACCTTATAGCAAAAAAAGTTATTGAACTGGGAGGGATAGTGTATGGTGCTGTTTTAGACGAAAATATGGAAGTGCATCATGCTCATGCAGAATCACTTGCCGAATTAGCTACTTTGAGAGGATCAAAATATGTACAAAGCTCATTAAATGACACCTATCGTGAAATTAGATCTCATCTCCGGGCAGGAAGATTGGTCTATTTCACCGGTGTGGGCTGCCAGGTTGCCGGATTGAAATCGTTTTTGATAAAACAGTATGACAATCTTCTGACATCAGATCTTGTCTGCCATGGAGTTCCTAATCAAAAACTTTTTGATGAGCATATTGCTTATTTGGAAAATAAGTACAAAGGTAAAGTTGTGGATTATAAATTCAGAGATAATAAAGGCTGGGGCGGTTGTGAAAAAGTTTATATTGAAAAGAAACCCGGTAAGATTAAAATTCATACTTTACCTACTTATGATCTGTCTCCATACCTTTATTCCTTTATGTACTCCATGACAATGAGGATGTCTTGCTATAGTTGTCCTTTTGCGAAGATACCGCGTCAAGGGGACATTACTCTTGCTGATTACTGGGGTGCACAGGTCTATTTCCCTGAATTAGACAATTCTAAAGGAGTTTCACTAATTACCATAAATACCCCTAAAGGCAATGAGATAATCAAAAGCATAGAGAGTGAATTGATAATTGAAAAATCCAATGTCGAGGATGCTTCACATTATAATGGCAATTTAGTCCACAATACTGAAATGCCACCTATCCGTTCCTCAATATTTGAATTGATTCGTAAAGATGGGTATAACCGTATAGCCAAAACAATTTTCAGACCATCTTACTATAATAAGCTATATGTCAAGTCTAAACTTCGGCAGTTTATTGGAGACAAATCATATAAAATATTGAAAAAACTTCTTACGAGATGAAAACAGTTCTGCTTGTATTTGGAACTCGTCCGGAAGCTATTAAGATGGCTCCACTTGTTAAAGAGTTTCAGAAATACCCTGATAAATTCAAAACTATTGTGTGCGTCACCGGTCAGCATCGGCAAATGCTTGATCAAGTGCTTGAAATTTTTGATATAAAACCGGATTATGACCTAAATATTATGAAGCAGGGTCAGGATTTATATGATGTTACTGCACGTGTGCTTACCGGAATGAGGGATGTTCTCAAAGAATCTCGGCCGGATGTGGTTCTTGTTCACGGTGACACCACAACATCTACAGCGGCAGCTTTAGCCGCTTTCTATCAGCAGATTCCGGTAGGTCATGTTGAAGCAGGACTGCGTACGCATAATATCTACTCGCCGTGGCCTGAAGAAATGAACCGTCAGATAACCGGTCGCATTGCAACATATAATTTCGCTCCGACACCTCTCAGTCGTGATAATCTTCTTGCTGAAGGTGTGAACGAAAAGAAAATAACTGTAACCGGGAACACTGTTATAGATGCCCTATATTGGGTCGTTAACCGTATAAATTCATCAACAGAATTGAAGAATTCACTTGCTGACGAACTCAAGAATGCAGGTTATGACACAGCACGACTTGCAACCGGCAAAAGAATGGTGCTTATTACCGGTCATAGGAGAGAAAACTTTGGAGAAGGCTTTATTTCGATGTGTAAGGCTATAAAGACCCTCACGGAGAAATATCCCGATGTTGATTTTGTCTATCCGATGCACCTTAATCCCAATGTACGCAAACCAATTCATGAAGTATTCGGGGAAGACCTTTCAAATTTGGGGAATATGTTCTTTATAGAACCGCTCGAATACCTCTCATTTGTCTATTTAATGGAAAAGTCCACAATAGTATTGACCGATAGCGGTGGTATTCAGGAGGAAGCTCCGGGACTTGGTAAACCGGTACTCGTCATGCGAGATACTACCGAGCGCCCCGAAGCACTATCTGCCGGAACAGTTAAACTCGTTGGAACAGACTATAACAGAATCATTTCAGAAGTATCACGTCTTCTTGACGATACCGCATATTACGAATCAATGAGTAAGGCAGTAAATCCCTACGGTGATGGTCTCGCATGCCAAAGAATTGTTGGAACCCTATGACAAAGCCACGGATCCTTTTCATAGCCCCAAGTAGTTATCCTATATTTGGAGCTGAAGCAAATGTAAATGCTAAACTTCTAAAAGTACTATCTGAAGGTGGTGCTATTATTGACTTAGTATGCAGGGATTTGCGATCTCCTTCAGATGGCTATCCTGCTTCAACCGATGATTATTATTTTTCATCAGTCAACTCAATTACAGTTGTAAGAACTGAAACAAAAGCTAATATAAAGACACTGTTAAGACATTTTAAGACCTATCTTAAATTTGGCTATGTCTATAGGAGCGCTGATTGGGCTTTTGATGCTCTAAAGGAATGTGAAAGACTAATCAAATGTAATAAATACGATTTTATATATACTTTTAATCAACCATCAGAAATTCTTGGGGTATATTTATCAGAAAAATATAACATCCCTTGGGTTGCCACATGGAATGACCCATATGTATGGAAGCGTTACCCAGAACCATACGGGAAAGGGGCAAAATGTAAAATTTCATCTAATAGAGAAAAGTTAATATACAAAATTGGAGAGATTTGTAATACTCATATATTCCCGACGGATAGATTAAAAAGATATATGCAATCATACATGTCGGGTATTAATGACGATAATAGCATTATATCTCCTCACATAATGATGTGTAGAGATAATCATAATACTTCTGCAGATTCAACATTAAAAATAATACACTCTGGGGCTTTGGGAAGAGAAAGAAATCCACTTTTATTTCTAACAGCCTTAGAAAGTTTTTTAAAGCAAAATACCGACGCTAAAATCAAGATTACTTTTGTTGGAGTGGTTGAACGTATGGAAAATACCTCAATCATTGCATATGTAAACAATTCAATTCTCAAAAATTTTGTTGAATTTATACCTCCGGTAACATATGCTGATAGTCTTAATATGTTAAAAGATTACGATTGCAGTCTGATTATTGAAGCACCGTGTGAAGAGGGGATTTTTTTGCCTAGTAAAGTCGCAGATTATATGCAAGTTGGACTGCCCATCTTTACAATTAGTCCATCAGACGGCACTCTTAATGATTTATATAAATCAGGACGAATAGCCTATTTCTCATCGTGCACCAATGAAAAAGAAATAATGGCGTCTCTAAAAAGATTATATGCGGATTTTGTTTTGCATAAACAATTAAGAACTAATGATGCATATGATATTTTTGGCAAAGATACGATACTCAAAATCCACCAAAGTATTTGGAAGAGAAATTAACCCGATATAATCTTTTCAAACCTAATTTTCGTTTCTGCATATCAACAGTTACGATTATTGCTGTATTTTATATATCTCCATTCTTCGATGCAGCAACAGGCTTTCTAATAGGTAAAGGATTATTTTCAGCCAATTCTCCTTTTTCACCTTCTCAATTTGCTAGATTTATTATCACCGTGATAATGTTGTGTCAGTTAACTGGTAAACAATTAATAATATCATTCGGTCTCTTCTTAAGTTTGGTCATTGTTGAGTTATTAGCATTTATAAATTATACATATTTAGGAGGATTGCTTAGCGGCATAATTGCTTCATATAAAATCACTTTTATCCTCATACTATACTACACATTGCGTAACTACCTGACAGATAATATTATCAGTATAGGCGGACTTATAAAAACCTGCGTTATCTCGTCGGTTATATATTCAATAATTATAGTAATAAGTGATTTATTAGGTTTAAGTTTCGGCTCGTATGGGGAAGGAATAGGCTCAAAAGGTGTTTTTGCTTCTGCTAATGGCTTAGGAATCTTTATTGGTGTAGGTGCACTCTTCTCACTTTATTTATACGAGAATACAAAAAGAAAAATTTATCTACTATACAT
>CAMWUZ010000036.1 GCA_947177595.1 uncultured Porphyromonadaceae bacterium
CCCCAACAGGAGTTGCCGATATCTTACATATCCACGGGCATCTACCGTTGCTCAACCCTTGACTTTGGTTTAGAAAGTTTGCGAGACTTTTCAGAACGTCAAGAATCAGCGCGGATAAACGCTTTCTATGTATTTCACATCCCACCCTCTGTCCCCGGACCGGGACTTCAGGCGGTCTGAACTGCAAAAGTAGCTATTTTTCAGATATAATACAAAAAAGAGGCTGTGCCGTGGCACAGCCTCTTCAGTATGTAATTAGAAATTATATCTAATTATTCAGCCTCTTCGATAGTAACGGCGCGGTCGAGCTGAACAGCTTTTTCGCCGAGGTCGGTGAGGTTGCCGTTGTTAACGGTAGCGTTAAGCTGAGATTCAGCAACGCCGAGACGAACGAGCTGACGCTCTACGCCGTTTACACGAGCGTGACGGAGACGTTCGTTGTAAGACTCAGAACCGGTGTAGTTATCAGCCCAGCCGGTGAGTGTGTATTTCTTGCCTGTTTCTTTCATCACAGAAGCCACTGCGCGGAGAACGTTAACTTCGCGGGTAGAGAGGCTTGATTTGTTGATGGGATAGTAGATGGTAGCAAGTGTTTTGGGGCAAACAACGGGCTTCTCAACAGGGCGGTTGAGGCAGTCCTGAAGCTGACGCTCGAGATCAGCGATGCGAGCGTTAGCAGCCTGAAGACGAGCTTCGATAGCGCTGCAGTCGGGCACTTCGGGGCAAACGGGCACTACGGGAGCTTCCCAAGTGCGCTTGTTGAAGTTGTAGGTGATACCTACATAAGCCTGAAGGTCGCCAGCGGTCTGCTTTTCAACAGCCACGCGCTTCTGAGGAGCCTCGAAAGTGCTGTAGCGGATGTCAAGGAAGAGCTGTACACTGCGGCTAACATTGAATGCGTTGATCCAGCCTGCGCGGAGTGAGGTGTTGAAATCGTGGGCATTTTCCCAAGCGTAGTCCTTACCAACCTGAGCAACGGTCCAGTATGCGCCGGCACCGAAGTAAACAGATGAGTTGTAGATACGACCGGGACGATAGCCACACCACCAGTTAGTGAGGTTGATGAGCACATCACCTACAGCACCGAATTCGTTCTGGTACTGTTTGTAATACTTACCGTCAACGAGACCGCTGGTGTAGGGATAAACGTTTACTTTGCTGAGTGTCTTTGCAGCAACGTAGCTACCACCGAGACGGAGACCGATAATGGGTGAGAACCACTTACCAACGTAGAGTGATGCAGCGGGAGCAAGACGCTTAGAAAGCTCGTTATGCTGGTCATAATCAGACATGAACATGCTTACGCCACCTTCAGCTGTTATAAACCAGTTGCTTGAGAAACGGTTGAAGAGGTAGCCCTGAGCGGGGTCAGAAACAGTCTGTACCTCCTGATTTGTCTGAGCAAAAGCGGCAGTTCCAATGAACATAGCGCAAGCCAGACCAAGGATGCTTCTTTTAATCATAATTGATTTGATAATAGTTAAAACGAATTATATATGATAAATGAGTTACAAAAGTAGATATTATTTTTTATTATGATATACTTTTTTAAAGTTTTTTTATCCTTTACGCAAAAAATTTGTGACTCAGTACGGGCTTATTCACCGATAAAAGCCTTAACTCTCTCAAATACAGCCTGAGGTGTGAATCCGAATTTTTCGTCAAGCACCTTGTAAGGAGCGCTTGCGCCGAAGCGGTCAAGACCGAATATCTCACCGCGCGGTCCGATAACCTCGCGGAGGGTGGATGAGAGTCCGGCTGTGAGACCGAATGCCGGAACTCCCGAAGGGATAACACTTTCGCGGTAGTCGGCATCCTGGTCGAGGAACAAACCTATAGATGGAACGGAAACCACACGGGCGGCAATGCCTTCGGCTTCGAGCAACAGAGCTACATCACATAGAAGCGACACCTCCGAACCGTTACCCACCAGGGTTACATGGAATGCCGGTGAATCCATCACAACATAGCCTCCCCTGCGCATACCTTCCGCCTCTTCATAGCGGTTGCCGGTAGCAGATGGTATATCCTTGACATCCTGACGGGTAAGAATAAGGGCTGTGGGAGTGTTTTTATTGTTCATAGCCATCTCCCAGGCTATAGTGGTCTCGGCACTGTCAGCCGGGCGGAGCACAAGCATGGAGCGGCGGCCGGCAAGGTTGCGCACCTGCTCGAGAAGGCGAATCTGAGCTTCCTGCTCAACCGGCTCATGGGTAGGTCCATCCTCACCGACACGGAATGCGTCGTGAGTCCACACATATTTCACAGGGAGTTGCATGAGAGCTGCCATTCTCACCGCGGGTTTCATATAGTCGGAGAACACAAAGAAAGTGCCACATGCAGCCATCATAGCTCCGTGAAGAATGATGCCGTTCATCACCGCAGCCATTGTAAGCTCGGCTACTCCCGCATGGAGGAAAGCACCGGTGAAATCACCGTTGCGGAGCGCACCGGTCTTTTTCAGGAAGGCATCTGTCTTGTCGGAATTGGCGAGGTCGGCTGATGACACAATCATATTCCCTACTTTCTCCGCGAGGAGCGAGAGCACGTTTGCCGACGCTGTGCGGGTAGCGATATCCGCTTTGTGAACGATAGCCTTGTAGTCTATTTCCGGTAGAACGCCATTTATATAATTTCTGAGTGTGAGAGCCAGATCGGGGTTCTTTTCAGCCCACTCTTTCTGCACCGCCTTGCGTTGCGCCACAATGTTCTTTAGCTCTGCCCTGCGCTGTGCGTAAAGTTCCGCCACTTCGGGACGGATAACCCAGGGATTTTCGGGGTCACCTCCGAGATTGGTGATAGTTTTAGCCACATCCGCTCCGCTCTTGCTGAGGGGCTGACCGTGGGTGCTGCACTTGCCTTCGAAGTTGGATCCCTGCGCGTCAACGCAACCTTTACCCATAACAGTGTTACCGATAATGAGGGTGGGCTTCTCCTTCTCGTTCTGAGCTTTTACAATCGCATCGGCTATCTGCTGCTGATCGCATCCGTCTATTTCGATGACATTCCAGTGCCATGCGCGGTATTTTGCCGCATAATCCTCGTTGTCCACCTCATCTACATCAGTAGAGAGCTGAACCTTGTTGCTGTCAAAGAACATTATGAGGTTGCTGAGCCCGAGGTATCCGGCTATACGCCCGGCACCCTGGCTGATCTCTTCCTGAATGCCTCCGTCAGAAATAAAAGCATATGTTTTGTGTGAAATCCAATCTCCGAAACGAGCCGCAAGGAATCTCTCGGCTATAGCCGCGCCAACAGCCATCGTATGTCCCTGACCAAGAGGACCGGAGGTATTTTCCACTCCGTGAACGGGGTCAAGCTCGGGATGACCGGGGGTGATACTTCCCCACTGACGGAACTGCTGCAGCTCGTCAAGAGTATAGTAGCCGCAAAGCGCGAGAACGCTGTAGAGCATGGGAGACATGTGTCCCGGGTCAAGGAAAAACCTGTCTCTGGCAATCCATGTGGGATCATCGGGGTCGGTGACAAGGAACTGCGAGTAAAGAACGTTTACAAAATCAGCAGCGCCCATAGCGCCTCCGGGATGCCCGGACTTCGCTTTTTCTACCATAGCTGCGACGAGCACTCGGATATTGTCTGCCGCAGAATCCATTATTTTTTTATCCATATAAATAAATGTGAATCGGATTTCACTGCACAAAAGTAGTCAAAAGCGGCAATGTGTGCAAATATAAACCATACCCGAAAAAAAATATAAAAAGGCGGCATCTCAAGACGCCGCCTTTTTATATATATAATAGTGTATTATTCGCCGAGTGTGGGAATATCGGTGTTGACATTCTTTGAACCTATGAGAGCATAGAAGAGAATGTAAACAGCGCAAGCGAGGGGCACAAAGTAGCTGATCATGTAGTTTGAACTCATGTCGGCAACCCAGCCCTGGATAGCTACCATCACAGCACAACCGAAGACCATTGTCATGAATGCGCCTGAAGCGATAGCGGTATATTTGCCGAGACCTTCAACAGCCATATTGAAGATACCGCCCCACATAACAGAGGTGCAGAGACCGACAAGAAGGAATGCGAATATGCCAACAGGAACATTCGCCCAGATAACCGAAAGCTCTGCCCAGTCGATACCGGGAACGTTTACAGTCCACGCAGAGGGAGCGAACATACCGAAGAGAATGAGAACGATGCTGGCTATAGCAACGGTTGTGATCATGGCACGGGATGAAACCTTGCCACCGATCACACCACCGACAAAACGACCGATAAGCATCATGAGCCAGTAAACGGCAACAATAAGACCCACGATACCGGCATCCATACCCATACCGGCAACCTGACCGGCTGCGGGAGTAATCGGAGCGGTGAGGTACTGGAGGATATATGTGGGAACACCCACTTCGATACCCATGTAAAGGAAGATCGCGAGGATACCGAGCTTGAAGTGACGGAATGAGAAAGCGCTGTATTTGTCTTTCTGTCCTGCGGGAGCAGCCTTTGCGTGCTCTCTCTCCTCGATAGCTTTGAGGTCTGCGCGTTCAGGCTCGTCAATCTTGGTGAAGAGAATCACGATGAAGGCAACGATGAAGATGCCGAGTGCGATGAAAAGTGCGGGAGTAGCATCACTCACCTTCGCTTTGGTAGCTTCACCAATGAGCGCACCCATGATGATATATACAGCCACCGCAGCAGCACTATTGAACACACCGCCGATCTGAATAAGCTGGTTGCCTTTGTTGCCGCCACCACCGAGGATATTGAGCATGGGGTTAACTACTGTGTTGAGCATACACATACAGAGACCGCCGATGAAAGCGCCGATAAGATATACCCAGAAAGCGCATCCGGACAGGCTTTCCCATCCGCTCATATATTGGATGGTGATAGCGATAATGCCGACAATAAGCGCGATAAGCGCGGTTCTCTTATAGCCGCATTTCTTGATAAGCATACCTGCGGGAATACCCATGACGAGGTATGCGATAAAGTTTCCGTAGTTACCGATCTGCGCCTGAAGGTTTGAGGCACCGAACTGGTTTTTCACGATAACAGCCATCGGTGAGCAAAGATTTGTCACGAAGGCAATCATAGCAAACAGGGCGATCATCACGATAATGGCACCCCATTGTTTGGCTTGGTTACTCATAATGATTGGTATTGATTTGAATTAAAATATTTTGCGGTAAAGTTAGGTATTTTTTTCTGTAACGCGGCAAAAAGCGGTCAATTATTGCCTTTCTCCAAAAATATCGCTGCCTATTCTCACCATATTGCTCCCCTGCTCTACAGCGAGCCGCCAGTCTCCGCTCATACCCATGCTGATGTTTCTGAAATCAGGGCGCGAACGGAAAGCTCCATGCGCAAGAGAATCAAAGCAAGCCCGTATTGCGGCGAAATCGGCTGCGATACGCACGGTATCGTCGGTATTGGATGCCATTCCCATCACGCCGGTGACTCTGGCTCCGGTCATAGCCGCGGCTTCATCCGCAACTTCAAGGAGCTCCAGAGGAGTAAAGCCGAATTTCGTTTCCTCAGCCGCGACATGAACCTGCAGATACACTTCAACAGGTCGGTCTATCCGCTTTGCCTCGGCATCCACGGCGCGGAGCAGCCTCAGGGAGTCAATGCTCTGTATGGTATGAACAAGCGGCACAACCGCCTTGACCTTATTGGTCTGCAAATGACCGATAAAATGCCACTCTATATCCTGCGGCAGGGCGGGGACTTTCACCGCGAGCTCCTGAGCACGGCTTTCGCCGAAGATACGCTGCCCTGCGGAATAAGCGGACTCAATCGCTTGTACCGGGTGAAACTTGGACACCGCAACAAGGCGCACGCCGCCCGGAAGGCGGCGTGTTATTTCGCGGATTTTATCAGCGGGGGTCATTCGGCTGCGGCAGATGTTTGTCCGAGTTTTGCCCTATACACATCCATAAGAGGAGTTTCAGCGATAGACTGAATCTCGAAATCGGCGAGAGTGCCCTTCATGCCCTCCATGAAGTTGTCGTATGCCTCGCGGAGATTGTTTGCAGCCACGAGTATCTGCGAAACCGATTTTTTTTCTGCCGCGGTCTTCTCATCTATAGTGATGAATGCCACTTTCACGAGCCACCATTTGTCAGCTGTATCGTCCCAGAATATCTCGGAAATTTTAGTTCTCTTCACAGCGCTTATGCTGAATTCTCCGGATATAAATGGTGTCTGCTCTTCGATAATTCTTGCCTCTGCTTCGGTAAAAGAGAGGGCGTCAACGAGATAGGGTTCATTTACTTTCTTGACAAGACCGTTTTCCATCATCTTGTCGTAGCGAACTTTACATTCAAACCAGTTCATATTTTGAGTCGATTAGTCTGTTAGTCAATCAGTCAGTCGGATTATTGCAACAGGACAGTGCGTGAGGCTTTGACTCCGGCGGGAGTAATGACGGTAAGCACATACACTCCTTTCGAGAGAGATTCGGTGGAGAATGTCACGGTGTCACCAGTGCCTTCTGTTGTTGCCACACATACTCCTGCGAGGGAGTGAAGAGTGGCTGTGAGATTTTTCTCGCCGGTAACTACAGCCTCAACCGCCTCGGGGCGTACCTCCACCGAGAAGCGACGCTGAGTATCGGCGCTCACGTTTCCTATTTCAGCGGGCATACCGAGAAGTTTTCTCATCGCATCATCCGCATTAAGTTTTCCCGCTCCCCACTGCGTAGCCACAGAGCCTGTGGCATTCTGAGGAATCGCCGAAGCTGTGAGAATCTCCCTCACTCTGTCCACCTTAAGCGTGGGGTCTGCTTCAAGAAGAAGAGCGGCTGTGCCGGTAACATATGGTGTTGCCATGGATGTGCCGGCTTCGATACCCCACTGGTTGGGTCTGCCGTCGGGGTCGTCCGTATTTACTTTAGTGGTTGCGGTAGCGCATAGATTCGCATTTGAAAGGTTTTTTCTGGTAACATAGTATCTGCTGTATGATGACACCACGCCGAAACCGGGAGCACATATTTCCGGGAGGGTTTTGCCTGTTGCGCCATTCTCGCCGAACACATCTCCATAAGAGGTGAACGGAGCAATCTCACCGACCTCCACAGCTTCATAACCCATCAGACCTTCGGATAGCACAGGCCATTTGACCTTGGTAGTGTAAGCGCCTACAACAATAATGTTCTTGCCACACGCTATATTATTGATACTCTGCTTGGAATTTCCGGGTGTAAAATCCAGCGATCCCGGATATCCGGCAAAAGTCATACCCCCACTGCTGTATGAATTGATTTTAGTGTTTCCGGTGCCGGTAAAGATAAGTGCCGGCACAATATTACTTCCGCTTTTCGGATTGAGTGTGACGGACATGTAAACATTAAAGCGATTGTTCTGCGGACTCACTTCGGACGCGACCTGCACCATTGACGAGGCGTCAAATGCAGCTGCGAAATCAGAACTGTTATTGCCGGATATAACGGCAACCTTATCTTCGGGAATATCATCGGGAATAGGTATTATTTTAGTAATCTTGCCGGTGTTATTATCAACGAGTGCGAAAGATATGGAAAATTTATTGGCGTTGTCACTCCAGGTCTCCACCGCCCCATCCCATTTTCCATCAGAATCGGCGGTAAGAATTGTTTTGATTTCGCTCTTTACGGCAAAATCGTTCTGAAGAGTCACGTTGCTCTCCCCGTCATTACCTGCGGCGACACATATAATAATATCTTCGCCAGCTTCGGCAAGAGCTTCGTTGATTTCGTCAGTGCCGTCATGAGGACCGGGCACATACCCCACGGAGAGATTGAAAGCTCCCGGTTTGCCGAGTTCCTTCGCCTTATCAGCAAAGAGCTGCACGGCGGTGATAATATTGGTGGTATATAGTGAACCAACGCAGGGATACAGTTCCGCTTCGGGAGCGACACCGTAGAACGGTACGTTTTCCTCCTGAACCCTTACCATATTGATTCCCCGCAGTCTTGCAACCTGACCGATACCGTTGTAGGCACCGCCCATGATTCCCGCCACGTGAGTGGCATGGGTGGATTGGTCGTTTTCTGTTCCGAAATTGAATATTTTTTCCGGAGTATCATAATTCGTTACAGTCGCCGATGTACCGAGTATGGTTGTGAGCCCGATAATGCGGCTTGCCGTCTGATCGGCATTATAGAAATTTATATGATTGGCATCGAAACCCTGGTCCATCATGCCGAGAAGCACACCGGAGCCCTTATAGTTTTGGTTAAAACCGTTCTTCAGACCATCCTGGATATAGCTTACCGCCGATTTGACACGCGCCGTGTCCATCATCAGCTCCACTTTCTGTCCGAATGAGATGGATACCACTTCCGGTATCGCTGCAAGAGTTTCGGCAATCCCGACAGGAAATGCCACTGTCGCAAAGCTGCCGCGCGCCGAGAGAATCTCCACCCCGTCCTTAGCCAGAACGGAAGCGTCCGTGCCGGGCTGCAGACGCACGATAGCACTGACTTTTTGGTCACCGGAGCGCGAAGGATACATCTTCGCCTCGTTAATCATTATCCTTGAGGCGGGGGTAAACTTGGATTGAGCTGATGCTCCCGCGGCAACGAATACCGTCAGAACGATTAGAAGCAGTTTTTTCATACCGTTTTTTTAATTAGCGCCGTAAAGATAGTGATTTTTTTTAATACGCCGTCTTTTAGGTATAAAAGCAATCGGGGGCGAAGAGTGATTCTTCGCCCCCGATGAATATGGGTTATGACGGGATTTAGTCAACCTTGACTTTCACAGCATTGGCTCCGGGCACCTTAACGATGTAGATGCCTGAGCGCAGACCTGTGGTTGCCACTCTGCGGCCGGTGATGTCATACACCTCGCTGCCTTCCGGAGCTATGATGCTGTCGCCTTCGGCGCGCACTGACTCGGAACCATCGCGGTCTGAATCCACACCTTCGATTCCGGTGGGTACATAGCTGATGGTATATTGGGCAACCTCGCCGGGATATTCCTTGGCGTTCTCCTTGAGGATGGCGAGGACTACTCCACCCTCCTTCGGCATCGCGAACTCACCGTCATACACGGTGCTATTCACGGTGGGAGTGGTGCCGTCGGTGGTGTAGTAGATGGTATATGTACCTTCGGCGAGTTCATCCTCGGGCTGAATGGTAACCATCGGGATCTCTCCTTCGAAGCGGTGGGTGATAACCAGGCTGCCGCTGATACCGTTGCCGGGCTGAATGAGCACGTGCATGGTCACCGGGGTACCGGTATTGCCACCTTCCTTGGCGCATGCCCAGATGCGGGTTGCCTGGGTGAATTTAACCGGACCGGTGTATTCGGTCCAATCCCCGACATCAAGGGTGTTGTCCTTGGTCCAGTATATCTCGGCGCCTGCCGCTGCACTCATCGTAACTATGGTCTTGCCGGGCTGCGGGTCAACGTCAAAGTCAACGGTGCCGGCGGGCTGGGCGAGGGTGAAGTCGATGTGGGTGTGAACCGATTCACCGTATCCGGGGCGCACTGCCTTGGCATGGATGTAGCAGCTCTTTGTCACGGCGAAGGGCTGTGCATATACGTTCCACTGCACCTTGCTGTCATCATCGAGGCTTCTGTCATCGGGTGCGATGTAGTAGTAGATGGTAGCGTCTCCGACACCGGGAACATTGAGCTCGACGGTAGTGTAGGGATAGAACTCTACCTCGTATGAGTTGTCAACCTTCTGCGGATCATTGAGCAGGTTGCCGGTGAATACGGCGTTCACGGACGTGGTGGTCCTGATCTCCTCTACCTTGGTGGGCCAGAGCTCGATATCCTTGCCGTCGGCGGTGAGCATCGCGAAGCCGGTCACATTGTAGCGCGCGTTCGGCTTGATGGTCTCGAAGTCGAATTCGGGCTTGAGAACGGTGTGGTCAACTTTCACCCGCTTGCCGTCGCCCTGCTTGAGGATCCACTGGTCGGCTGCCTGGGCGTCGGTGCCCTCCGCCTCGATCTTGAAGCCGGTGAGGGTCACACCCGAGAGCTTCACGAAGCGGCGGGCATTGTCAACGGTGAGTTCGGTGACTGAGTCCGGCACGATCTCTATATCCTCGGTGAGACCGGAGGGACGGATAGGGGAACTGCCCTTGAACAGAGGACCGTATTCGGAGGTGATGTGTGCTCCGCGCACGATATCGCCTACGATATGGGGAGTGATCACCATGTCGCTGATATAGTCATTCTCTCTGACTGCGCTGAGGTCGATGGCGTTGTTCTCGATATTGATGGGCAGGTAGTGACCCTGGGTGCCGCGGACAAAAAGGTAGTCGCCGCCCTTCGCTGCAACGCGTACATCGCCGATGAAGTGGTAGGGAACACTCTTCTGAGAGTTGAGAATGAAGTTGATCACATATCTGCTCTCCACAGAGGTGCGGGTGAGGTATGCCTCGGTCACCTCGGAGTTGGGAGCGCCGGCGGCTACCACGTACGCCTTGATGACAGTGTTGGCGTCCACATAGATGGGGTCGGTATATTTGACGCCATAGTAGCGGGGATCGCTGCCGTCTTTGGTGTAGTAAACGGTGTGTGAGGAAGCTGCGGCAGAGGGGGTATAGGTGATTTCAACATACGCCTCGGTGAGGAAGCTCATGTCTGCGTCATTGATACCTGCGCCCGTGAGGTTGATCTCGGGTGCGGCAACCTGCTCGACGCCGTTGGGAACGGGCATCTCGGTAATAGCGATGGCATAGTTGTCTTTATCGCCGTTGCGGATCACAACGCCGTTAACGTCATAGAGTTTGGTCGCGTCCCATGCCTCATCCCAGCCGGTCAGCTCCTTGAACACGCCACCGTTATTGATTTCGGGATTACCTGGCATTTCGAGAGTATATACATAGGGATCTGCTTCCGAGCCGGCGCCGGAGCGTGAGATCTGAACTGCCTTGACGGTGTAGCGGAGCATGCGGTCGCTTTCGCCGAATGGCTTGATATCGCCCTGCGCATTCTTTACTGCCGGTTCATAGCTCACATACTCACCCTCAACTCTGCGGAACGTGCGGGCGAAGCCGGTGGCGTTGACGCGGAGGTTATTCAGAGAGGTGCGGTCGGCGATCATAGCGAAGTTGGTGATGATGTCGCCCTTTTCAAGTTTACGGGCGCCGGTATCGTCCGCACTGAATGTGCTTGCGGCATCTTCGCCTGACTCCATAGCCACTTCACTGTCCCATCCGTCTGCGTTGTAGATGATGATGGAGTGTGAGCTGAGTTCATCTTCGGTGAACTCCTTGCCC
>CAMWUZ010000037.1 GCA_947177595.1 uncultured Porphyromonadaceae bacterium
TCCTATCACTTACTAATATAAACAAGGTATCCTCCCATGTCTCTTCAAGTAATTTCAGTAATTTATTATCAGCCTCGATATTCATTTTCTCCGGTAGCCACCAAAGAACAATTTTAAATTTAGAACCATGTGAGGCAAAGGATAATTTATGAAGAAGAGCGGCGCTTTCGTTTACATAAGTTATGGGTTGGGGATTCTTCTTATCTCTTTCAATGGCTTTGGTCCATGCATCAAAATCCATATATTTCCGCCCCTTTATATACTCAACCCACTCAGGAAGATAGTCGTCGCTGGTAGGTTTAGTAAGACTATCGGTCTTTAATACGGGAAAAACATATATAGTATCTATGTGTCCCATATTCTGATGCTGGATGCATGATGGGCATTCACCACAGCTATCTTCATCAGAAGCGCTTCTACCGGTACAATGGATATATTGGGCAAAAGCTCTTGCAGTCGCGAATTTGCCGACACCCGGAGTGCCCTCAAACAGTAGTGCATGAGGAATTTTGCCGGTGAAGGCAAATGAACGCAGTCGATTTTTTATGTTTTCGTGAGCAGAGATATCTTTAAAAAACATGACATTAGAAATTTACATAATGTTTTCCAAGATTTTCCTTACACTCTTGGTCGCATTCAGCGAGTAAAGATGAATGCTTGGAACACCTGAGGCATATAGCTCCTTCATCTGGGAAGTACACCATTCAACTCCGATTTCCTTTGCCTCATCATCATTTCCACATGACATTATCGCAGTGGCAAGATCCGCCGGGATATCGACATGAAAGACTTTTGGCAGGAGCGTAAGCTGACCTTTAGTCACGATAGGCTTGATGCCGGGAATAATTGGTACAGTAATACCTGCTTCCCTGCATTTTTTTACAAAGGAATGATATTTGCTGTTGTCAAAAAACATTTGAGTTACAATATAATCAGCTCCGGCATCCACCTTGTGCTTGAGCCACATAATATCCATGTCAACATTGGGCGCCTCCTCATGCTTTTCGGGATATCCTGCCACACCATAGCTGAATGGCGATTCCGCTACAATCTCCATTTCAGTGCCATCAAGAAACATTCCCCTGTTGAATGCATTAATCTGCCCAGCAAGTTCACTTGCATGAGAATGCCCGTTTTCATTCGGACGGAAAGAGGACTCATGCTTTGCTTTGTCTCCACGAAGAAGGAGTAAATTATTTATACCCAAAAAATTGAGATCTATCAAGGCATATTCGGTCTCAATTTTTGAGAACCCGCTGCATATAATATGTGGAACCGCAGGAATGTTATATCTCTGCTGAATCGCAGCAGCCACAGCCACCGTTCCCGGTCGTGCTCGTTCACTGACTCTTTGGTAAAGTCCGTCCGGTGTGCTTTTATATACCATCTCACTACGGTGAGTCGTGATATTGATGTATGAAGGATTAAACTCCTTAATGGAATCAATATTATTGAATAGCTGATTAATTCCTTTTCCTTTCAAGGGTGGCAGTACCTCAATGGAAAAACTTTTGCCGCCTCTATTGGCTATAATTTCAGGGATAGTCATAACAAGTTAAGTAGTTAAGGCAAAAATAATAAAAAAAAACAGTAGAAATATAATCCTTGTGACCTTTATATGTTAGCCAAAAGAATGTCAATGTCGCTTTCTGCTGAAGACCAATCAGTTACAAATCTAACAGGCGTGGTTTTTTCACCTTTCGTCCCCCATATCTCGAAAGATGCGACTTCTTTCAGATGCTCTATGATGTCATTAGGCAATAAGAAAAATTGCTGATTGGTAGGGGAGTCAATAAAGAGAGGGTATCCTTTATCCATGAAACCTTTTTTCAATTTCATTGCCATTCTTACACCATGTTCGCCTATTTTCCGATATAACTCATCGGAGAACAAAGCGAGGAACTGGACTCCAAGCAGTCTGCCTTTAGCCAAAGTAGCTCCATGAAGTTTTATCAACGACCTAAACCGAGGAAATAATTCAGGCCGCTTGGTGACAACCGCTTCTCCGAATAAAGCTCCGCACTTTGTTCCGCCTATATAAAAGACATCACAATTATGGGCGAGTTCCTGAAGAGTCACATCGCAACCGTCAGCAGCAAGACCATACGCTAACCGTGCGCCATCAATGAAAAGCGGTATATCATATCTTCTGCACACCGCATAAATATTTTCCAATTCATCCTTTGAGTATATAGTGCCTAATTCTGTTGGAAAAGATATATATACCATTCCAGGGCGTACCATAAATTCATTGGTGTCATCAGAATAGAACTGTTTGATATATTCGCTTATGTCGTGTGCGTTAAGTTTGCCGTTATCATGGGGCAATGTGATGACTTTATGCCCATTAGATTCAATTGCCCCCGCTTCATGGACATTAATGTGTGCCGTCGATGCCGCGAGTACACCGTCATTATGATCAAGAAGGCGATCGATTACTACAGCGTTGGTCTGAGTTCCTCCTACTAAAAAGTATACCTGTCCGTTGTCAATACCACAGGCTTTCAGTATCTTTTCAGCCGCATCTTTTGTAAACTCATCTCTACCGTATCCAACAGTATGGAGGCTGTTAGTATCAATTAAGCGGGCTAAAATCTCGGGGTGAGCCCCCACCATATAATCACTGTCGAAAAATACCATGTTTATTCTATATAATTATGAAAGAGAAATCTCATCCAATTCCTTAAGCCACAAGGCAGAAGATGCATCACTTGGCATTCTCCAGTCACCACGTGGTGATAGACAGACACTTCCTACTTTAGGACCGTCTGGCAGACATGATCTCTTGAATTGCTGACTGAAGAATCTACGGAAAAATATTTTCAGCCACTTCAATACGATTGTATCATCAAACTCTTCTTTAAAAGCCGACTTTGCAAGATAAAATATGCGTTTGGAAGAAAAACCGTAGCGTAGTGTATAATACAGGAAGAAATCATGCAAATCATAAGGACCTACGAGATCCTCTGTTTTCTGTAATATAGTTCCATCTTTTGCTGCCGGAGTCAATTCCGGACTGATAGGTGTATCAATAATATCCAGCAAAGTTTTGTTCAGTCCTTCATTTTCTGTACGAACCGCAAACCAGTGTACAAGGTATCTAACCAATGTTTTAGGAACTCCGACATTAATTCCGTACATAGACATATGATCTCCATTATATGTAGCCCAACCTAGAGCAAGTTCCGAAAGGTCACCTGTACCGAGCACTATACCGTTCTCAGCATTTGCTATGTCCATAATAATCTGAGTGCGTTCTCGCGCCTGCGAGTTCTCATAAGTGACATCATGTACATCTGTGGTATGACCTATATCCGAAAAGTGCTGGAGAACAGCTGGTGCTATAGAGATTTCACGTACGCTTATACCGAGTTCATGCATGAGTTTGACCGCGTTATCATACGTTCTGTCAGTAGTTCCAAATCCCGGCATTGTCACTCCGATAATTCCTTTTCTGTCAAGTTTCATGCGGTCAAAAGTCCGCGCGGCAACGAGTAGTGCAAGAGTGGAGTCTAGCCCACCGGAAATACCTATTACAATTTTTGAACAGTTAATGGCGGACAGGCGTGTGGCAAGTCCGGTTGTCTGTATATTTACAATCTCAGTGCATCTCTCGTCCCTGAGATTATCATCGGCAGGTACAAACGGTCTCTGTTGTATCGTTCTCCCTTGGAGTTCATAATTGAAATCAACCCCAGTAGGAAGCGGTGCAAGGGATTGGGTGATGTCGTGACGACGCATACACTCTGAAAATGAGGTATTGTGGAAACGGTCGCGGCGCAATGCCTCCACATCAATATCTGCTATGATAAATTTTTCTTCCGGATTCCAACGGTCGTTTGCCTGCAGCAGAGTTCCGTTTTCAGCAATAAGTGTTTTCGGAGAGAAAACCAAATCGGTTGAAGATTCCCCTTTACCTGCGGATGCATAGACATATCCGCAGATACATCTTGCGCTTTGCTGACATATTAAAGTTTTAGTGTAATGGTATTTACCTATTGTATCATCACTTGCGGACAAATTGAATATTATGTCCGCGCCTTGCATTGCCTGATATGACGATGGTGGTACCGGCACCCACAGATCCTCACAAATTTCTATGCCGATTCTTATATCGTGACTCTCGAAAACGGCTTTTTGCTCTTTAGAAGACGGAACGAACCAACGGCGCTCGTAAAACTCGTTATATTCAGGAAGGTAAGACTTGACAACCGTTTCTTTCTCTCCGTCATGGAGAAAAATAGCACAGTTGGCAATGCCGCCGTCCATTACTACCGGTGCACCTACAATAAGATGAATTTTGTGAGAGCGGCTCCACATCAGTAAGGTCTCAATTCCTTCTGCCGCTTTAGCCAGCAGGAGAGAGCTATGGAATAAGTCTGCGCAAGTATAACCGGTTATGCAAAGTTCCGGGAACACAGCGATTTCAACCCCATGCGCCTCAAGTTTTTCTGCAATGGTTATGATTTCAGAGACATTGGCGTCAATATTAGCGATTTTCACAAATGGAGTTGCTGCAGCAACCCTTACAAATCCATTAGTCATATACTATTGTTTTCTGCAAATTTATGCTTTTTCTATTAAACAATCTATTGCGGAAATGTATTGTTTTGGATAAAACTCCTATATTTGTGAAAAGTTTAATATAAGAATATGACAGAACGCATCTTTTCAGTAAAAAACATGAGCTTAAAATCCCTGATTGTCACGGCAGTACTATGCTGCATCGGTTCGGCTAATGCCTTTGGGATTGAAAAAGGGGAGAAGAGCCTCGGGTTTAAAGCCGGATATACCACAAGCAATCAAAGCGCTGTTGCCGGACTTTATTTTCAATATGCGTTCAGTACGAAATTCCGTCTTGCCCCCGATGTTTGCTACACATTCCGCAATAATGGTACGGATGCGTATTCAATCAATCTGAATGCCCATATACCTTTCTCATTTTCAGACAATAGATTTGCTTTTTATCCTCTTGTCGGTTTCAACTACACATCTTGGAATATCAGAGGAAAGGATATTGTTGAAAATAATGATACAAAAAGCAGGATAGACCGTTTGGGGTTTAATGCCGGTGCGGGTCTGGAATATTATGCCAGACCTACTCTAAAACTGGCACTTGAGGCTAAATACCGTGCGTTGAAAGATTATGGCTCGGGGGTATTTACCGTGTCTATAGGTTATATTTTCTAATATCTTGTCGGTTTTCCATGATTGCTGTTTCTGTTCTTCTCCCGTTTCATAATGCGGAAGCTACTTTAGAAGCAGCATTGGAATCTCTTAACTCACAGAATTGTAAAGAAGAGATTGAATTTATACTCATAAATGACGGAAGCACAGATCATAGCGAAGAGGTTGTAAAGTATTTCTTTGCTCTCCATCCTGAGTTTGAAAAGAAAAGTAAGTTGATAAACTGTCCTTTCCGACAAGGAGTAGCTGCGGCTAGTGCTCTTGGAATCAATAATGCATCGGGGGAATTCCTTGCAAGACTGGATGCGGATGACACTTTTACAGCAGATTCTATTGATACCATGCTTTTGAAAGCGAGAGAAAAACGCATGGATATAGTTTGTGGAAAAGTCAACAAGGTATATCCAAGAAATAAGATGAAAGTGGTAACTCCATCCAAATATTTCGGAGATCTAAACAATATGCCGCTCGATACCATAAATTTCAGTCTATGCAATAAATTGGTAAGGAAATCACTCTTGACCGACAATGACATAATGCCCATGAACGGCATAGATTGTTGGGAGGATGTCAACATAATGTCCCGTGCATTTGCAGTAGCGGATAAAACAGTGATTGTAGATTCGGTAGTGTACAACTATACTGTTGATGACCGGATTGCATCTCTTTCCAATACTCAGCATGATCTTGCGATGCGCCAGAGAGAGATGTGTAGCCTGCTTGTTGAAAAATGGTTTGTGGAGAACGGTTTGGTGGATGAGTATGAAAAATTCATCTTGTTAATGAAATTTCACGCCAAGATAAAACTTCTCCGTGGCGATTACTGCGACATATCTAAATGGAGAGAGACCTATCCGGAAGTGAATGAGAGAATCATGTACATTACCCAACTCCCGATTGCCTTACGTGTGAGTTTTTATATACTTGATAAGCTACCTGTGAAGATCGGACAGTTTATCTGTAAAATTGCGGATAAATTCGTGAAGAGATAAATCAAAACTCAAGTGATAGTTTAACGTTAAGCAATCTGCGGGTCAGATAGTTGGGTACAGCGTACTGTACATTATTAACGTCGCTTACCCAATAATAGTTGCCTACATTCGAAATATCGAACAGGTTGAAGCAATCAACACCGATCCATGCGCTCTTAATCCATTTAAGATTATTACCGGTACGGTCAGCAGTTAGCAATCCATAGGCTAATCCTAAGTCAACACGCTTGTATGCCGGGGTGCGGAAATAGCCTTTATCGCGGCTACTATGAGGGGCGCTCTGAATAAGTCCGTCCATAAATACCCCTCTCAAGCTCACTTTTAGTTTCGGCAATTTCGGTAAATAATCTGTAAAAAACAGTGAGATATTGAATCTTCTTTCGTTTGCTACCGGCACTGTTACACCGCGAAGATTCTCTCCGGATTTCATAACTCCGACAGTAAGCCATGATTCGCTTCCCGGCACAAACTCTCCAAATAGTTTCATGTCAAGACCGGTTACATAGCCTGAACTTTCGTTCAATCCGGAATATGTGATTTTGAGATTGTCTATTTCGTATGGAATTATATTTGACAGTCTCTTGTAATATCCCTCTCCAGAGAGTTTGAACGGTCGGTTGAATGCACGGAAAGTATAGTCTGCACCAAGTACAAACTGGAGACTTCTCTGAGATTTAATGTCAGTATTAAGTGTCAGCTCGTAAACACCTTCATATAATTTATCAGCTTTTCTAATCTCTTTGAAAAAAGGAGTCTGATGATATAGTCCTGTTGCAAATCTGAATGCCCAACGCGGAGCCTTGGCAGGGACATAACCAATCTGAGCACGCGGACTCAGAATAAATTCTTTATTGAAAGAAGTATATGTAGCTCTTACTCCGGCACTGATATTGAAATAACCATATTTACCGTCAATCTTTATGTTGTCCTGCACATAAGCTGAAAATTGAGAGGTTGCCAACTCATTATCTGATCTGGAGAAGTAAAATACCCTTAGCTGGTCTGCTACCGGTAGAGAATATCCGGCAGAGTCATGTCTTTCCCAACCGAGTGAATTGTCACTCATTTTCATGCTTTTCAGAGTAATACCATAGGTGAGTGAGTGAGTCTTAATTGCCGATATACCTCGCAATGAGCCGGTAATAATCTGAGATTTAAGCCTGTCGCGGGCATGATCTTGATATTTACCCACTCCCATTTCGCCACCGATAGCACCTTCGTCAGCACCAGCCTGATCCAGCCAATATTCCCCGGAAATATCGTAGGTTACAAGTTCATCACCTTTATATCCTGACAGTTGCAGAGCCAGAGTGGTTGTTTTTGCTACTCTGTAATCAAATCCGAGTCCACCAAAAAGACTGGTGAATTTGTCTTGCTCCTTACCGTCAAAATACACCTTGAATTTCTTAGCATCGTTCATAGTGCCGAAATTGGTACTTCGGTCGGCAGGTTCGAAACGATAATTAGCCAAATTTACATCTCCAAGCAGGGTGATTTTAAAACGGTTACCGGGATTGAAAACAAAATATGACTGCCAGTCAAAGAAATCCGGATCATATTCTCCTTTAGTGTCCGTTGTGGAAAGAATTGAACCATTCTGACGATAGCGAACACCATGCAATTGAGAAAATTTAGACGATGAAGAACCAATTGCTCCCTCTATTCCCATCAAACTGGCATTTAAAGATGCTTCAAAGCGTTGCGGATGTTTATATTGCACATCAAGCACAGATGACATTTTATCGGCATACTGAGCGCCAAATCCGCCGGAAGAGAATTCAACCGATTTGGTCAAATCAGGCTTAATAATGCTAAGTCCTTCCTGAGCCGAGGTGCTTACCAGTTGCGGTCTATACACTTCAAAACCGTTAATATATACGGTATTCTCATCATAGGATCCTCCTCTTACAGAATATTGATTACTGAGTTCATTTGCTCCGGAGACTCCGGGCATAGTGGCAAGCATTGATTCAACACTTCCTCCGGTAGGATCTGCCGCACGTTTACGATAACCTTGGGTGTCGATGCGTTGGGTTGCACTTGTTTGCTTGCGAATTTCTTTAACCTCTACCGTTCCGATCTCTTTATCCGTAGTCTGTAAGCGGACATTAATGGTCAGCTCACCTTTAGGTTCTATCAGTTTTCGTGTTATAGTGCGATAAGATATACATGAGTAGCTGACAAATACGGTATCTGAGCCGGAAGCGGTCAATCGGTATTCACCGTTGGCTTTTGACATTGTACCGGCAAATCCAGGAGAAACCTTTACTGTAGCCCCTTCTATCGGTTCTCCATTTTCATCTATAATTCTTCCGCGTAAAGTAAATTCCTCAGCACTCATAAAAAGAGCCGAGGTGATTAATGTGACGGTTAAACAGATTATTCTTCTCAGTGACATCTGTATTTTAACGCAGATAGCGCGCTAAAATTGTAACGATATCAAAGTATTTTTTTGAAAAAAGATCTTCGCTTGAAATAATCTCTATTAGACAGCAAGCGGATAACACCGAATGATACTCCGCAGACTATAAGGTCAGGAAAGAAAAGTGAATAGCAGCCTGTCATCTCGATTGTAAGGAACAGTGCCATCATCGGCGCCCGGATTGCCCCCGCCATAACTCCACCCATTCCGAGTAAAACCATGTCACCAAAAGGCAATTCCAACTGGGGCATCAGCGAGGTGGTGATAAGTGCGAACAACAGTCCCGCAATACTTCCGGCAAAAAGGGTCGGGGCAAAATCTCCGGCAACACCGCCGGCGCCATTACTCGCCGATGCTGCAAAACACTTCAGTAGAAGCAATCCCACACATATAATCAGTAGTGCAGGCGTACCGCTTATGAATTTTCCGATAAGTGTTCCCTCAGACAATGAGTCCAGATTACCCGCGAACAGTTCTCCAATAATATTATATCCTTCACCATACAGAGAGGGAAACAAATATATGGAAGCGGCAAGCACAAGACCACCATACAGATTCTTGAGCCAGGGATTTTTGACTTTGTCATAGCGCTTATCCATGCTTTTCATAACAGTGGAATAATAAAAGGAGTAAAGTCCGCAAAATATTCCCAAAACAATGAAAAGAGGCATCATTGATGCTGAAAAAATATGGTCATTGTCAAATGGCAAGTCGGAAGAGTAGCCGGAACAGAGATATGTTGTCATAACGGCTACAATCGCGGAAAGTAACACCGTTATCACTGAAATCGTTGTCAATTCGAGCCTGAGGACTTCAAGTGCAAAAAGAAATCCTCCGATAGGGGATTTGTATATACCAGCAATACCGGCTGCAGCTCCACATCCCACCAATACCATCATCATTTGAGGGGATAAGCCGAACCAATGGGCAAAGTTACTGCCGACAGCTGCTCCGGTGTAAGCGATAGGACCTTCCGAGCCTGCTGAGCCACCGAATCCGAGCGTGATACTGCTTGCCAACATCGGAGCAGCCATCACCCTTGCTTTGATTTTGTAAATCTGATTATTAAGTTTAGCAATAAGTTTACTTACCCCGTGTGTTATGTCAAGACGCACAATATATCTGACGAATATGCCGGTAAGGAGAATGCCCACTAACGGAATAAATATCATCAACCACTGAATATCTCCCGCAAACGTTTTGTGGAGCCACAGTGACACACCGCCAATCATTTTCTTCAACAAAAAAGCAAAGAACCCGGTTATTATTCCAACAAATACAGCAAGAACGGGCACAAAGAAAGCTTCGTTGAAATGTTTTTCGCGCCAGTTAGACAATATCTGAATAAAACGGTTATGTTGCTCCGGTGTTACGGTATCCATAACTTTATAACCCGACAACTACGTTTATGGTTTTGATGAACTGCTCCAGAATCTGCAATAATCTCTTACAATACAATTGAGACAATCCGGTTTTCTGGCTTTGCATACGTAGCGACCATGTAAAATCAGCCAATGATGTGCCTTCGGGACAATTTCCTCCGGAATATATTTCAAAAGAGTACGTTCTGTTGTAAGCGGGTTCTTACTGTCTGTTGTGAGACCAATTCTTTCACTGACGCGAAATACATGAGTATCGACAGCCATAGCACTCTTTTCAAATACCACAGACAGAATCACGTTGGCGGTTTTCCTTCCAACACCGGGAATCTTTAACAGTGACTCCATATCATCCGGCACTTGTGAGTTATATTCGCTCACAAGTGTTTTCGCCATGCCCAGAAGAGATTTCGCCTTATTATTAGGGTATGATACAGATTTGATGTATTCAAATATCTCATCTTGTGAAGCGGCTGCCATAACCTTCGGAGTAGGGAAGGCTTCAAGGAGCGCGGGCGTAATCATATTGACTCTTTTGTCAGTGCATTGCGCCGATAAAATTACTGCTACCAGTAGGCTGAACGGATCAGAATATTTCAACTCTGTCTGTGCTTCCGGCATCGCGGTGGCAAAGCGCTCCAGAACACCCTTATAGCGCTCCTTAATAGTCATGACTTAATGAACTGATTATCAGTGAGCGGATGTGAATTCTTCCAAGAAGCGTTTATCGTTCTCGGAGAACATCCTAAGATCCTTAACCTGATATTTCAGATTAGTGATTCGCTCAACTCCCATGCCAAGCGCGAAGCCGCTGTATTTTTTACTGTCGATACCGCAGGCATCAAGCACATTGGGGTCAACCATTCCGCAACCGAGAATCTCAACCCATCCGGTATGTTTGCAGAATGAACACCCTTTGCCACCGCAAAGGTTGCATGAAATATCCATTTCTGCAGATGGTTCGGTAAATGGGAAATAGCTGGGGCGGAGACGTATTTTAGTTTCGGGACCAAACATCTCCTGTGCGAAAT
>CAMWUZ010000038.1 GCA_947177595.1 uncultured Porphyromonadaceae bacterium
CGCCAAATGTGGTGCAAAGGTAATTGATTTTTTTTACATATGCAAGCCTGCGGCGTCTTTTTTTATTAATTTTGTGGTCATGGAATCCAATAGAGAATTTTCAACGTCAACCTCTCCCGCTCCCAAGCAGCCGCGAACCCGCAGAACAACCTCGCGCAAGTCAGCTAAGAAAAAGCGCAATCCGCTGGTATGGACAATAATAATTATCGCCGCCGTGATGCTGATCGGTGCATTCGGCATTTTCTGCTTCCATTCATATCGCGGCGATGAAGTGTGGATATATATCCCTAAAAATGCCACAACCGAGGATATCAAGAAGGAACTCACAGAGAAAATGGGCAGCGGCGAGGCTACCCGGGTCATTAGCTTGTGGACTCTCATGGGCGGCAACCCGGAAAATGCCCACGGCGCATATCGGTTCTATCCCGGCGCGGCATCAATACGCATTGCGCGTCGATTGCAGAAAGGAGCGCAGACCCCGGTGAAACTCACTTTTAACAACGCGCGCACTCTTGATGAACTCGCTGCGAAAATCGCTAAGCCTATGGAATTTTCCGCCGACGATTTCCTCAACGCCTGCAGTCAGGAGCTACCGGGCTATGGATTTGATGACCGCCGTGCATATGTTGCGGCTTTCCTGCCGGACAGCTATGAGGTCTATTGGACTGACAGCGCGGAAAAGGTGGTTGAAAAACTATTGAAACACCGTAATTCTTTCTGGAATGACACCCGACGGCAGAAAGCAAAAGCCCTCGGAATCACTCCGATTCAGACTTCAACTCTTGCCTCCATTGTGGAAGAAGAATCAATGAAGACTGACGAGCGGCCTACTATCGCGCGACTCTATCTCAACCGTCTTCACAAAGGCATGAAGCTCCAGGCTGACCCCACGGTTAAATTTGCGGTCGGTGATTTCTCTCTGAGACGAATACTCGGCAAGCATCTCAAAGTGTCATCCCCTTACAATACCTATCAGAATGCCGGACTGCCTCCGGGACCGATCAGAGTCGCCTCCGCAGCAACTATTGACGCGGTTCTCGATGCGCCGAAAAACAATTATATATATATGTGCGCACGCGAGGACTTTTCAGGCTACCATAATTTTGCCGCTGACTATGACACGCACATGGCTAACGCCCGCAGATATCAGGCTGAACTTAATAAAAGAGGCATAAAATGAAGCAGGAATCCGGCGACGACCTTGTAACTCTTGCCGAGTATGCCCACGACTGGCAGGCTCATATAGCAAAAGGCATCCTCGATGACGCGGGAATACCCAGCATCATCAACAACGAGCTATTCGGAGGAATATATCCCATCGGATTCAACTCCATAGGCGCAATCACGGTGTCCGTGCGCCGCAAGGATCTCGAAGAAGCGCGTCGGCTCACCGCTCACTGCTCGGAGAACGGCGACTGAAACGCCTCGTTGATAACTTTCACATCCCCTTCACCTCCGCTTTCATCCCATTCATTCTCGGCACGAAGAATCACATAGCGGTCGTAGTATGCCAGCAGCAGAGTGGTGAGCGGAAGAGCGATTATCAGCCCGATAAGTCCCATAAGACTGCCCCACACCGACAACGACAGCAATATCAGCGCCGGATTCAGCCCCATCGCCTTACCCATGATTTTGGGCGTGAGAAAGAGGTCCTGAATAACCTGCACAATACAATAAACGGCTATACACTCCCAGAAGATTGTCCAGAAATCACCACCGCCGCCAACTGCATAAACAAGGCATAGAAGTCCGGCAGGAATGATTGAAATCAACTGCAGGTATGGCACCATGTTCAGCACACCGATAAAGAGACCGAGCGCCACTGCCATCGGCAGTCCGATTATCAGAAAACCGATACTGAAAAGAATCCCCACGATAAACGCCACTAAAGCCTGACCTCGGAAATAGTGGTTCATACTCTCTTTTATGTCATTGCCTACCTTAAATACTATCGGGCGATATTTGGGTGGCACCATTCGGCGCATACCTCTGTTAAGGCGCTCGTAATCGATCATCACGAATATCACGTAGAGCAATACCACACACCAGCTCACTATGCCGAGAAGCACAGATATGCTGCCGTTGATTATCTTCCATGACGCGCTCAATGTGCTCTCTATCAGCGAAGCCCACTCCTGCCTGGTGAGCAGGTCGGATATCTGGTCGAAATCCACATGGCTTCTTATGAATTCATGCACCGAATCGGGCAGAAAAGCAACCGCAGCCTCAGAGCTCGCATATCTCCGCAAAATCGCTGCCATCTGATGCATCTCGTTAAAGAGCATTGGCACAAAGAAATAGCATATTAGCGCGGTAATAAACAGCACCTCGAAAAGGGTCACGAAAATAGCCGGAGTACGAGTCTTGAAATGAAGCAACCGCTTGTTGTATTGCACGAACGGCTCAAGCATATATGCTATCAGACATGCGACACAAAACGGCAGCAGCACATCTTTCAGGGTATTGATAAGCCATATCGCGCCCGCAAAACAGAGAGCGCCTATTATCAGACGCACTACGCGGTCAAATGTATATGGCTGACGGGTATGTGGCATAACTATCAGGGTATAAGTCGGTCAAGAACAGTTGAAATCAGGTCGGTAACCGCTGTGCGGTAGTTGGGAGTGGTGTTATGGTTCATGCGGTTGGCGATAATCGAGCACACTGTCATCGCCTTGTGCCCCATCAGCCGCGACAATCCCTGAAGAGGTGCGCTCTCCATCTCATAGTTGGTGATTCGCAAGCCGTTGTAGCGGAAAGATTCTATGCGGGAATTCAGGTCTGGATTGGCGAGAGGAAGCCTCACCTCCCTGCCCTGGGGTCCGTAGAAGCCTACCGCGGAGATTGTGTTGCCGACCACCATATCATCCTTGCCGATTCTCTTCACAAGTTCTTCATCCGCATTCACCACATACGGTTTTGCCCAGAGAGGATTCCAGCCGGTGTGCTCGCAAAGAGCTTTTTCATAATCCAAATCGGCAACCTCATTTCTGCCCGCATAGTAGTTGAGCACGCCGTCAAAACCTATTGCCTTGCCGGCTATTACGGGAGTACCCACAGGAATATCCGGTTGAAGCGCGCCGGAGGTACCGATTCTCACCATCTCCAGGGTGCGGTGTGCGGGACGCACCGTGCGGGTGGCAAAATCCACATTAGCGAGAGCATCCAGCTCGGTAGCCACAATATCTATATTATCAGGACCTATGCCGTGAGAAAGACACATCACCGGAGTGCCGCGCAAAGTGCCTCCCACCGTTCTGAATTCCCTGCTCTGAACGGCAAAATCACGTGTGTCGAAAAAAGACGCCACGATATCCACCCTCCCCGGATCACCGACAAGAATAATTTTATCGGTCAGTTGTTCCGGGAGCAGATGAAGGTGAAACACACTGCCATCGGGATTAATTATCAGTTCGGACGGTTCAATTGTTTTCTGTATCATATTCGGTAATATTTCATTCGTTTGTCAAGCCTTGGCAAGGCGGTATCTGGCACCCGGAAATGCAAGCAGGATACCCTTGAACTCCATATCTATCAGCAGAGCCATGAGCTTGCCCACACTGATATCCAGCGCGATAGATAGCTGATTCACCCTCGCCTCTCCTTTCTCTGTAAGATAATCCACCACCGCTTGCTCCTCCGGAAGCAGTTCGGCGAAAAGAGTCTGTGTCACACTCTGTTCCGGCTTCCTCCGCCAGCCCATCGCATCTATAATGTCGTCAGGATCCGAGATAAGCGCGGCGGAGTTACCGGCTATCAGCTTATTGCATCCTGCGCTGTATTTATCGGATATTCTTCCGGGAAGAGCAAACACATCCCTGTTGTAGTCCGCGGCAAGTGCCGCCGTTATCAGTGCGCCGCCCTTCACCGCGCTTTCCGCAACGAAAAGACAGTCACAAAGTCCGGCTACAATACGGTTGCGCGCCACAAAATTGCCTTTGTGCACCGGATCGGAAGAGCTGTATTCTGTCAGCAGTAATCCGTTTGAGCGCGCTATATTCACCGCCGCCTGCCGGTGCTGCGCAGGATAGATTGTATTCAGCCCGTGGGCGAGAACCGCCACTGTCGGCAATCCGCGCTTCAAAGCCGCACGGTGAGCCGCGATGTCTATACCGAACGCAAGCCCGCTGACAATCACCGGAGCTTCCTCCAGCGAGTCGGCGAGAGCATTCACCAGACGCTCGGTAAACTCTATGCCGTATGGAGTGGCATGGCGGGTGCCCACGATACCTATGGTCACACTTTTATTCAGATCACAGCTGCCGGTAGCATAGAGCATGAGTGGGGCATCCTCGCAGTCATCCAGCCTGCCGGGATAAGCCGCATCGGTGAAATAAAGCGCCGCGATACTATGTGCCGCGATAAAATCAGCCTCTTTCTTAGCCTTTTCTATAAGGGTGTCGCGATATGTCCTGTCAAAAATCTTGCTGCGCACACCCATCATGGATGAGAGAGCCGAGTCAGTTGCCGCAAAAAAATCTTCCTCGCCGCCCACACGCGAAAGAATCTCGCCTGCGAGAGTACGGTTTATTCCTTTCAGCGAAGCGAAAGCAATGCGGTAAACTAAAGGCTCGCAACTCATTTCAGATATTTTTCAAATGCTTCTGCAAGAATATCCCCTCTGGTTAGCCTGCCGTTTTCAAGACATACCACCGTGATGTTCGCCCGGCACACAGGTTCCTTATCCACGGCACGGTATATGTCCTGCCTGAAAATAAATCGCGGACCCTCCCTGCGCATACTCAGGCAACTTATCATATCATCTCCCGAAACAAGAGGGGTAAGATATTCAATCTCGACCTTGCGGAGCACCGGATCTATACCACGCGAGTGCATGGCGTCAAAAGAAAAACCCGCGTCGCGGCAAAACGCGTGGCGGGTATGCTCCATATAATGAAGATAGTTGGCATTATTCACAATACCTTGCACATCAAGCTCATAATCTCTCACGCTCATGAGCATTTCAAAGTCATAGCCTCCGATAGTGTCCATTTATTCCGTTTTGGTTGTGGTAAAGGTACTAAAAAATAACACTATCGCCAACAAACAGCCGGAGAGCCGGAAAAAATGACTTAAAGAACCAGATTCAGCTCCGCGTTTGCCTCGATCTCAAGTTTGGTGGTCTCATCTGTCAGACGGAGCAGCATAGGTCCGGCATGAGCCGAGCCGCGGCAGTCGATAATTTTGTCCCAGTTAAAGTCAAAACCTTTATTGAAGAGAATAAACACCGAGGATGATCCACCCATAAGATAGGTGTATGTGTAATCCGGAGTAGAGTATTCATCATGATCGGGATCATCCCACAGATAAAACTCCATAAGAGGCTTTTTGCCCAGAATTATATCGAATTTACCTCTTTGAATCACAGCGTTACCACGGCGCAGTTCAAGAACTCTTTTTCCTAATGACGTGCGGATAAATCTCAATTCGTCACCGACTTCAATACCCGGATGAGGCACTCCCTCACGCACTATTGACACAAAAAATTCAAAATAGAGCTCCGTCACGGCAATGCCGATAGTGTTTTCGGTACCCGTTACCAGATCCCTGACTGTAAGGGTACTGTTTCCCGTCGAGATGGGGCATACATAAACGCTGTGATCATTGATATTCACAAACGGCGCGCCAAGAATGCGGGGATCGCTCACCTCCACTTCATATTTGCCGCTACCGTTTTTGAAACTGATCAGAGTGGCGATATTGCTGCGGATTGTATAATCGGAGTTTTCAAATTCCAATGGAATCGGAGGAGTTTCCTTATCATCCTTGCAGGATGTGAGAGCACCCGCCGCAATTATTGATATAGCGGCGACAAGTATGCGAAAGCGCTGTATGGTCAAGTTCAGTGTCACTGTATTCCCGGTTAGTTGCTGTTATAAGCTTCATGTGTATAATATTCTGCAAAAATAGCGATTTTTCATAAACAGGCAAAAAAAATCACCGCCATATACACGCAGCAAGGTCGTCAGTGTCTTTACGGACTCTGACAACCTTGTAAATATATGTATTAAAAAACTTACGGGGAAGTTATTCGGCGGAGAGTTCCTCGCGCTTGCCGGCGGGATTGACCGCGGAGATTTCCAGGATGGTGCTGACAGAGGATGCCACCAGCGATATTCCGGTAATGAGTGACACAATGGAGTTCATTGTGCGCACGTTCGTGCATATAATCACCACTCCGGCTATTATCATCAGCACGGGAATGATATAGAACCAGCCGGGCAACACATACGGACGGCTCCAGAAGTCCACAAAAATTATATGGAATATTCCGTAAAGTATCAGGATTCCGCCGAAGATATAGGCGAGCAGACCGACAAAAAAGCCGGGCGAAACCGCCATCCATATTCCGAGGGCGAGCGCTCCCACACTTGCTATGATGGTGGAAGTAGCCGCGGAGTGATCCACTTTCTCTTTTTCTTTATTCCCTTTACGCACAAGCGCGGAGATAAGGCTGTACAGTCCCGGGATAATGAACATTACTCCCACAGCCACAATAAACCAGTCGAGCAGATTGGCTTCCTTGTGCCACACTATCAGAAGAATACCTACAATCATCACTATGATTGCGGTGAGCCAGTTATTTGCTTTCATCGCAGTATGTTTTTATCTATATACTTATTACACCCGCAACGGCTCAATTGTTCTGCAGCGGCGGCAGGTTATACGAGCATGGATGCCACGCGGCGTACGGCGGCTATGAAGCTGTCACATTCCTCAACAGTGTTGTAGATAGCGAACGAGGCTCTCACCGTGCCGGTGATTCCGAGAGTATCCATCAGCGGCTGAGCGCAGTGGTGACCGGTGCGCACTGCGATACCGAGCTTGTCGAGAAGCATTCCGGTGTCGTAAGGGTGTGATTCTCCGATAAGAAATGAAATCACCGCGCTCTTGTGAGGCGCGTCGCCGTAAATTTTCAGTCCGGGAATTTCAAGCAACTTGGGTGTGGCGTAATTCAGCAGAGCCTCCTCGTGCGCTCCGATAGCCTCTATCCCTATATTTTTCACAAAAGCTATCGCTTCGGCAAACGCGGCGATGCCCACAAAATCGGGAGTTCCCGCCTCGAATTTAAAGGGCAGTCCCGCAAAAACAGTTTTTTGAAACGACACCTTCTTAATCATCTCTCCTCCACCCTGATAAGGGGGCATTTTTTCAAGAAGCGCCTCCTTGCCATACAGCACACCCACACCGGTGGGACCATACATTTTGTGTGAGGAGAACACATAAAAATCCGCATCCAGATCGCGCACGTTCACCGGCAGATGGGCAATCGCCTGAGCACCGTCGATAAGAGCGACAGCGCCGTGACGGTGAGCCTCTTCAATTATCTCCCTGACGGGATTTATCGTGCCGAGCACATTGCTCACGTGGGTGACAGCGACAATCTTTGTCTTAGGGGTGAATAAATTCCGATATGCCTCCATGTCAAGCTCACTGCGGTCGTTCATCGGAATCACCTTTATCTTAAGCCCCTTCTTGACGGCTATAAGCTGCCAGGGCACGATGTCTGAGTGATGCTCCATCACAGAGAGGATTATCTCGTCCCCCTCTTCGAGGAGCTGACCGTAGCTCGCGGCGACAAGGTTGATAGACTCGGTGGTGCCGCGCGTGAAGATTATTTCCTCTTTCTTCTCCGCTCCTATAAATCCGGCAACCGTTTCTCTTGTGCGTTCAAGCATGGCGGTAGCCTCCTGCGAGAGCGCGTGCACTCCGCGGTGAACATTCGCCTTGTGGCTGTAGTACATATCGGTAATGGCATCCACAACCACGCGTGGTGTCTGTGTGGTGGCGGTATTGTCAAGATATATCAGGGGCCTATCATATACCTTGCGCTCGAGTATTGGAAACTCCTCTCTGATCTTACTTATGTCAAAAGCGTCAATCTCTTCCATCTTCATCAACTTTATGGCATGTCGCCTTGCATTCACCGCACATAGCTTCCGCTCCCGCCAGTCGTTTCTCGACCAGATGCTTCAGCCTGTCGCGCAGACTTTCCAGTCTCACGGTATCTATAACATCGGTCATGAACGCCTGCATGAGCATATTTTTCGCTTCCTGTTCGGGTATGCCTCTGGTGCGCATATAAAACAGGGCTTCCTTGTCAAGCTGACCGGTTGTTGCTCCATGCGAGCACTTCACATCATCATTGTATATCTCGAGCTGCGGGCGGGTGTGCATCTTCGCCGTCGGCGAGGCAAGCACGTTCTTATTGCTCTGGTATGCTTCGGTGAAAGGAGCCTTGGGAGTGACGAGAATGCTCCCCTCGAATGCTCCGGTAGCGTTATCGTCAAGCACATATTTGAAAAGCTGACGGCTGTCGCAGTGCGGAGCGAGATGACGCACAACGCTGCTGTTGTCGGTATGCATCGTGCCTGTGCCGATAGCCATTCCGGCGAGAGTGGTGTCACACCCCTCCCCGTCTATATCTATCGAGTAGTCGTTTCTGGTTTTTCCACAGGTGAGTGTCATGCCGTTGACAAGCAGATTGCTCCCTTTGCTCTGACGGGCGAAGAGCGACGACACGCGGGAGGTGCTCTCCGACGACTCCTCTATATCGTAGTATTCAAAGCGCGCATCCGCTCCGAGGGCTATCTCTATCACCTGAGAGCTCAGACACTCTTTTGCCGAGGGTTGCGTGTGGTCACACACAAGTAACTGAGCGGAAGCGCCTCTGCCGAGAACTATCAGCATGCGGCGCACACCGAGCACCGGCGCGGGAGTGGAGAATATGTTCACGAGCTGAAGGGGCTGCTCCACAGTCACTCCGTCCGGCACATAGATCACCACACCGTCCTGGGCAAGGAGGGTGTTCAGCGCAACCTCCGGTCGTGTAAGTGTTGCAAGCGTGCCGTAATACGCGTCAAAAATATGGGGAATCTTCTGCGCGGCAGTGCGCATGGAGGCGAAAACCACCCCTTCGGGGAGTCTCTGCAATCCTTTGGTCGGATAAAATGTGTCGTTGACGCATACCCCGAGGAGAGTGCTCATGTTCGGCACATCGCAGCGGAAACTTGCGGCGAGATCAGCCGACATAGCCACTCTGTTTACATTCACACCGAAATCGGGAGCAAACATCTCTTCAAGCGATGTTTTCTCATAGCCCTCCGCGCCTTTTTCCGGCAGCGCGTTATGCCCGATCGCTTCCAAAGCGTGCTTACGCAGGCTGTTCATAGCCTCCGGCGCATCCTGCTCAAAGGCGGCGCGATGGCGCAGATACAGGTCGATATACTGGTCTATGCTTCCCATTACTTATCTACTTCTTCTTTAATCCAGTCATAGCCCTTATCTTCAAGCTCAAGCGCAAGCTCCGGTCCTCCGGTCTTAACGATTCTTCCTTTATAGAGCACATGAACGAAATCGGGCTTGATATAGTCGAGCAGACGCTGATAGTGTGTGATTACTATTGTAGCGTTATCAGAGGTCTTGAGCAGATTGACGCCGCCGGCAACAATGCGGAGGGCATCGATATCGAGACCGGAATCGGTTTCGTCAAGAATGCTCAGACGCGGCTCGAGCATAGCCATCTGGAATATCTCGTTTCTCTTTTTCTCGCCTCCGGAAAAGCCTTCGTTCACCGAGCGGCTCGCGAGTTTGTTGTCAAGCTCCACAATCTCCCTTTTCTGACGCATCAGCTTGAGAAATTCTGTGGCGCTGAGCGGCTCCTCGTTGAAATATTTGCGCTTGGCGTTGAGGGCGGCTCTCATGAAGTTGACCATCGACACTCCGGGAATCTCCACCGGATACTGGAATGAGAGGAAAAGCCCTTCATGTGAGCGGTCCTCAGGCGAAAGAGCGAGAAGGTCAACGCCGTGAAAATCCACCTTGCCGCCATCCACCGTAAATGCGGGGTTACCGGCAAGCACTTCGCTGAGAGTGCTTTTTCCCGATCCGTTGGGTCCCATTATCGCATGAACCTCGCCGGGACGCACTGTCAGATTTATTCCATTCAGTATCTGTTTACCGTCGATTGATGCCTTGAGGTCATCAACCCGGAGCAATATGTCTTCTTTCATCTTTATATTCGGGTATATTTTGTTCTGTTTTTACTATCCAACACTTCCTTCAAGCGAAATCTGGAGAAGTTTCTGCGCCTCCACCGCAAATTCCATAGGGAGTTTGTTCATCACCTCGCGGGCATAGCCGTTGACAATCAACCCGACAGCCTCTTCGGTGGGAATGCCCCGCTGATTGCAGTAGAAGAGCTGATCCTCGCTGATTTTCGAGGTAGTAGCCTCATGCTCCACCACGGCGGTATCGTTCATCACATCTATATATGGAAAAGTGTGTGCGCCGCATGTAGAACTCAGCAACAGGCTGTCGCACTGGGTATAGTTTCTGCATCCCTCGGCTTTGGCGGCAACCTTCACAAGTCCGCGATACGAGTTCTGGCTGTGACCGGCGGAGATGCCTTTGCTCACGATCGTGCTTCGTGTATTCTTGCCGATATGAATCATCTTGGTGCCGGTATCCGCCTGCTGATAGTTGTTGGTCACGGCTACCGAATAAAACTCACCCACGCTCTCGTCGCCGGCGAGGATGCATCCGGGATATTTCCAGGTGATAGCCGATCCGGTTTCCACCTGAGTCCATGAGAGTTTGGATTTATAGCCGCGGCATATTCCGCGTTTGGTCACGAAGTTGTAGATGCCGCCTTTGCCGTCCTTGTCTCCGGCATACCAATTCTGCACGGTCGAGTATTTC
>CAMWUZ010000039.1 GCA_947177595.1 uncultured Porphyromonadaceae bacterium
AGCTGCAATGTCTCAGTTTCAACTATCTCAACGGCTACTATATTGAGAGAGATACCGGAAGCATCAGGCTTCGGCAACACCTTCACACGGCTCACAGCTGTAAGCATATTTCTTGTAGCTGCGGTTATAATAGCTTCTCCGGGCTTAACGGCTGTAACGAGTCCGTCCGCAGTGACTATGGCAACCTCAGCATCACTTGTTATCCATTTCACGGTCTTATCGGTTGCATTCTCAGGCGATACAGTGACTCCGAGCTGTGCCGATTCCTCCTCTATAAGCTGTATTTCTGCAGGTTCCATAGTTATCCCGTCAGGAATAACCGCATATTCTCCGATGATATTCAGAAATTTTTTCCACCCGTCAGCGAGTATGTAGTCAAAAATACCATCATCGGGAACTTTCAGAACAGCATTATCATAAACATCCTGGCTAAAGCCGTCATCAGGTAGAGTAGGCGGTATCGTATTAAGGGCAAAAATATTCGTGATGGAATTGCAGCCACCGAAATCTCCAGGACCGATTTCCGTAACCTTGTCACCCAAAGTGAGGGTAACAAGATCCGCCACCTCTGCAAACGGACTTCCCGAGGTATTTCTGCCAAGATAGAGTGTAGCTACCGGAGCATTTTTGAACACATCCGTCCCGAATTCCAAAGTCTTATCTCCGTCTTCTGCAATCACTTCAACAAGTTTACCGCACCCTGAGAACGCCTCATCACCGATACTTGCTACAGATGCCGGAATTGTAACTTTCCTGATACTCTGACGGTCTTTGAATGCACCTTCATCAATCCGGGTGACTGGATATTTTTTACCTTCATTCTCAACTTCTCCAATGATCGCGAGAGCACCGTCATTGTCCGGATTACCGCCGAACACCAGGGCTGTATCCTCGCCGTTTTCTCCGTCATTCTTTATAATCTCGTAAATTATTTCATTTACGAACACGCCGTTAAATGGCAATATAGGGTAACATGTACTCCACGGTGAAGTGGTTTCATACACTTTGAAACTTTCGCGGGGCACTTCAAGAGTGAGTTTTGACAAACCTATATCTCCGTCACATTGGGGAGGAACAGGATTCAGGGATGTAACCGAATTGAAACCGCTGCAACCGGCAAACGCATTCTCTCCGATACTTGACGCCGACTCCGATATTGTCAGGCTACCCTTCAAGCCGGTGCAATGCCAGAAGGCGCCGGTACCGATTGAGGTCACTGAGTTTGGAATTACCAGGCTACCGGTAAAACCGGTGCAACGGTCAAATGCCCTGTTGCCTATGGTCTCTACCGATTCTGGAATTATCAGATTGCCCGTTAAGCCGGTGCACTCACTGAAGGCAGCCTCACCTATAGTTCTGAGCGTCGCCGGCAAAACAAGATTGCCGGTAAGACGGTTGCAGCCTTTAAAGGCATTATCACCTATAGTCACAACTGACTCCGGCAGCTTCAGGCTTCCTCTGAAACCTGTGCAATTACTGAATGCACCATCTCCGATATTTGTAACAGAATTGGGTAGAACAAGATCGCCCAAAAGATCCTCGCAGCCCGAAAATGCATACATTCCCAGGGTTTTCACCGACTCCGGTATAATCAGTTCGGTAAAACTGACACAACCATTGAAAGCATAATCCCCTATTGTTGTCACTGATCCGGGAATCTTAAGAGTTCCGTTGAGTCCGGGACAATATCGGAATGCATGTGCCCCGATGGTTACCAATGACTCCGGAAGCACCAGATTACCGATAAACCCCTCGCATTCATAAAAAGCTCTGCTGCCGATTTCCGTAACCGAAGAGGGAATTACGAGATCACCGCTAAGGTTCCAGCAATTATTGAACGCATCATCCCCGATACTTGTCACTGATTCGGGAATAATCAGATTTCCTTTTAAACCGAAACAAGCTGAAAACACACTGTTTTCAATCTTCGTCACTGATTCGGGAATAGTCAGTCCGGTAAAGCCCCAGCATTTCTGAAAAGCGCCGCTTCCGATAGTTTTCACCGAAGCGGGAATAGTCAGATGTCCGGTGAAGCCGCTGCATTGATAAAAGGCATCGGACCCGATACTGGTTACCGATTCCGGGATAATAAGCTCACCGCTAAGACCGCTGCAACCATAAAAGGCTTCCGGTCCTATATTTGTTACCGTTTCCGGAATAATCAGACGGGTAAATCCGCTGCAACCGTTGAAAGTCTTATACCTGATGGTTGTGATTGCTGTGGGAACGGTCAGGTCACCGGTAAAACTCTTGCAACCGTAGAATGCGCCATCTCCTATGGCTGTCACCGATTCTGGAATCACAAGATTGCCTGTGAGTCCGCTGCAACCGGCAAAAGCACTCTCGCCTATGATTGTAACCGACTCCGGAATTGTAAGTGTGCCGGTAAAACCGCGACAGCTTGAAAATGCACTGTTCATTATTGCCTTTACCGTATAAGTTTTATCGTCCCGGGTTATAGTGGATGGAATAACAAGATTTCCACGTGCGGCGGACATTCCGCCGGACACCCCGGTGACTGTCGCGGTCAAATTATTATAATCATATGAATATGTCAGTGCCACATCCGCCGCACCGGCAGCAAAACCGCCTGCCAGATACGACAGAATCGAAATAATTGAAACTCTTAAACTTATCATTCTAAAAAGGACTTCGTTATTATAAATCTAAGAAATCCCGGTTGCTCCCGTCATGAATACATCTGACGGTCACATCTTGCCTGGTTATTGGACGAGCCAGGAGTATCGCGGATTGGTTTGGCAAATATAGCGATTATTTTATTTAAAGTGCTTCACCGACATAAAGATTCGCAGACCTACCACTTGAAAAACTTAAATTATTTATTAGTTTTGCAGAGTAATTACACGAATCAACAGCATTTCTTATGAGTCCTGACCAGCCACCGCTCAAACGGCAGAATCTGCCGGTAAGAATTTTCAGATTTTATTTAGACGGATTCCGCAGCATGACTGTAGGACGATATCTGTGGGCACTGATTCTGGCAAAGCTGTTCATTCTATTCTTTGTTTTCAAGCTATTGTTTTTTCCCGACCTGCTCAAAAGGGACTATGACAATGATGCCGACCGCGCGGCAGCTGTGCGGCGTGCGCTTGTTGACCGTAGCGCCAACGCCTCCTATACCGGAAATATTTCAATAACATATAATACACTTTTCTAATCATGAACGATTTAATCAGCGTTGTTGACTGGTCGAGATGGCAGTTTGCGCTCACGGCTATGTACCACTGGCTGTTTGTGCCTCTCACTCTGGGCATTTCGGTGATAGTGGGAATCATGGAGACAATCTACTACCGCAAGCGCACCGCCCGTTGGCTGGCAATCACAAAATTCTGGATGATGCTTTTCGGCATCAACTTTGCTGTCGGTGTGGCAACCGGTATTATTCTTGAGTTTGAGTTCGGCACCAACTGGTCTAATTACAGTTGGTTTGTCGGAGATATCTTCGGCGCTCCTCTCGCTATCGAGGGCTTGCTCGCATTCTTTATGGAATCTACCTTTATCGCCGTGATGTTTTTCGGCTGGAAAAAAGTATCTCCGGGATTCCATCTTGCCGCCACATGGCTCACTGCGATAGGCGCCTCAATCTCGGCGCTGTGGATTCTCATTGCCAACGCCTGGATGCAATATCCTGTGGGCATGGCGTTTGACCCGGCGCAGATGCGCAATGTTATGGATAATTTCTGGGAGGTTGTGCTCTCACCGGTTGCAATCCACAAATTTTTTCACGCGGTGCTCAGCGGCTGGGTGCTTGCCGGAGTATTCGTTATAGGTGTTAGCTGCTGGTTCATTCTGCGCAAACGCTCGGTTGAGATGGCTGTCAGCTCTATCAAGGTAGGAGGCTGGGTAGCTCTCGCCGGCATCCTCGGCACACTCTGGACCGGCGACGGCTCTGCTGTGGATGTAGCGAAAGTGCAACCGATGAAACTCGCAGCTATGGAAGGATTGTATAACGGTGGCAGAGATCAGGGCATTATTGCCTTCGGTATTCTGAATCCATCAAAAACTCCTCAGAACGATGAGGCTGAATTCCTTTTCTCGGTCAAGATTCCTTATGGGCTTTCAGTCCTCGCTACCCATGATATTCACGGCTTTGTTCCCGGCATAAACGACCTTGTAAACGGTATAGCGATTGATGAAAACGGCGACACGGTAAAAGTTGATTCGTATGCCGAGCGTATAGAAATAGGCAAACGCTCTCACGATGCTCTGCGCGCGTATGACAGCGCCGCAGCACTCGGCAATACCGCCGCGATGGATAGCGCAAAGACTGTGCTGATGGACAATTACAAATACTTCGGCTACGGCTATCTGGAAAGTCCCTACGAGGCTGTGCCTCCGGTAGCACTGACATTCTACAGCTTCCATATCATGGTAATTTTCGGAGGATACCTCCTTGTATTTATAGCCCTCATTCTCCTGCTGGTATATAAATACCCCGCACTCCTTAACAAGAAGTGGATTCTATGGCTCGGAATGATAACCATTCCCATTGTGTGGGTGTGCAGCGAGGCAGGATGGATTACAGCAGAGGTGGGACGCCAGCCCTGGATTATCGAAGGATTAATGCCTACCCGCGCCGCTATCAGTGACATTTCGGCTGGAACGGTGCAGACTACCTTCTGGCTCTTCGCTATTGTATTCACAGCCCTGCTTGCAGCAGAGATCGGCATCATGCTCCGCGCTATCGACAAGGGCTCGAAAACCGATTATGAAAACGCTAAAGACTGATTTGTATGATTAATATAGAATATCTTCAGACATATTGGTGGGTGCTCATCTCCGTATTGGGCGCTATCCTGGTATTCCTTCTGTTTGTTCAGGGCGGTCAGTCTATGCTGCTCCAGCGCCTAAGCGCCGACGACCGGGTGATGATGATTAACTCGCTCGGCAGAAAATGGGAACTGACCTTTACCACCCTGGTTGTATTTGGCGGTGCATTCTTCGCCTCCTTTCCACTCTTTTATTCCACCAGCTTCGGCGGAGCATACTGGCTCTGGATGCTGATTCTTTTTAGCTTCATCATTCAGGCGGTCAGCTATGAGTTCCGCCACAAGCCCGGCAACCTGTATGGTGCACGCACCTATGACGTGTTTCTTTTCATCAATGGCTGCGTAGGCTGCATACTGCTCGGAGTCGCAGTGAGTATGTTTTTCTTCGGAGGAGAATTTACCGTGACGATGGGCAACATTCTCGACCCGGGTTCTCCCGTAATCTCCCGATGGGCATCATCCCACGGATTCGAGGCGATTTTCAACTGGAAAAACCTTGTGCTGGGATTTGCCGTTCTGTTTCTCGCCCGCACTCAGGCTGCGCTTTACTTCCTTGACAATATCAAGGGCGGCGAGGAGATTGCCAAGCGTAATCGCCGTCAGGTGCTTGTAAACGGCGTCATTTTCGTGGTATTTTTCCTCATCTTCCTCGCGCTGCTGCTCACAGCAAAGGGAGTGCAGGCTGTTCCCGGCACCGGCACTTTTGAATGGGTTGACTATAAATATCTCCACAACTTCCTGGATATGTGGTGGGTACTAATAATCTTCCTTGCCGGAGTAGTGACCGTGCTTTATGCAATTGTACGCAGCGCGTTCAGCACCACATTCACCAAAGGCATCTGGTTCAGCGCCACCGGAACTATACTTGTGGTTCTCAGCCTTTTCTGGATCGCCGGATTCAACAACACCCCCTACTATCCGTCATTACTTGATATAAACAGCTCACTCAGCATCTACAACAGCTCTTCAACTCGCTTCACACTCGAAGTGATGAGCTTCGTGAGTCTGATCATACCATTTGTTGTCGCCTACATCGCTTACGTGTGGTACTCGATGGACCGCAAGCCCATCACTCCCGCCGAGATGAAAGAGACAGATGACAAATACTAAAGCATTTTTAATACACATATAGACCAAGCCGGTCACAATATGAATAATAAAACGTCAGGGATATGAATCATATCTCTGACGTTTCTTTTATCTACTCACTTGCCCATATGTCAGGCAGCGACGGCTAATATACAAAATCTAACAGAAATAGTCAGATGCAGGATTAGCGCACCACCTCGAAGCCGGCTTCCGTGAGACCTTTCTTAATCTCATGGATGTGGCTGTTGTTTCGTGTTTCCATCTCAACACGCAGAGTACATCCGTTAATCTGAGTGTTGGTGGAGTTGCGCTCATGCTGTACGCTAAGAATATTTGCACCGAGGTCACCAAGCACGCTGCACACCTTGGATAGCTGTCCGGGCTTGTCACTCAGATTGATTCCGATGGTGCAGTCACGACCGCTCTTAACAAGACCGCGTGTGATTACTCGGTTAAGGCTGGTAACGTCGATATTACCGCCGCTGACAACACACACAACCTTCTTGCCCTTGATCGGCAGCTTATTGAACATAACAGCCGCTACAGACACCGCTCCGGCACCTTCGGCAACGAGTTTCTGCTGCTCGATAAGTTTAAGGATTGCCGCCGCAATTTCATCGTCATTAACAGTAACCACCTCATCCACATACTCCTTGCAGAGCTCATATGTAAGATCACCCGGCTCTTTCACGGCAATACCGTCTGCTATGGTGCTGACATTGTCAAGATGTACCCTTTCATTATCCTTGAGGCTCTTAGCCATTGAGGGAGCACCCTCTGCCTGAACGCCATACACTTTCACATTGGGGTTGAGTGTCTTCACGGCAAAAGCTACACCGGCAATGAGTCCGCCACCACCGATAGGCACCACAACTGCGTCAACATCAGGCATCTCCTCGACTATCTCAAGACCGATAGTTCCCTGACCGGCAATTACGAGGGGATCATTGAACGGATGAACGAATGTGTAGCCATGCTCCTTCTGAAGCTCGACAGCCTTGGCGTATGCGTCGTCATACACACCCGGAACCATACACACCTCGGCACCGAGTGCCTTGGTTGCCTCTACCTTGGAGATAGGAGCGCCGGCGGGCAGACAGATAAGCGACTTTATGCCGTTGGCTGTTGCGCTGAGAGCAACACCCTGAGCGTGGTTTCCCGCAGAACAGGCAATCACACCCTTTGCCTTCTCCTCAGGGGTGAGCTGAGAAATCTTGTAGTACGCGCCACGAAGCTTGAATGCCCCGGTGTGCTGAAGATTTTCAGGCTTGAGATAAACCTGCGCTTCCGGACTTATTTTTGTAGGACCGATAAGGCGCGGATGACGCGCCACATCCTTAAGCACTTTAGCGGCGTTAAACACATCCGCTATATCCAATTCTGCCATTGCTATTTATTTGATTAATTGGTGATTTGTTTATTCCGGTGCCGATATTACCGACATCACACGCAAAGTTAGCAATATATGCTGAAAAAGTACCAAATTTTCCCGATTACTTTGACTCTCGTATATCAAACACTGTGGTAAGCCTTTGAGGTTCTACCGTGATATTTTCATTGATGCCGAAATAAGTCGCCAACACATACATTGACAATTTTTCCTTGTCCAAGGAGCCGGGAGTGTTTGCGACGGATAGCTTCAGCACCGGATCATTCGGATAATTCGAGCCCCATGATATTCTTGTAATCTCACTCTCGAGAGTGGAATTGGAACTCCAGGCGTCCGCCCCTCCACCTAAAGTCAGATCTATTACAGAAGCCGTGCCGGAGGCTGGAACCCAATAGAGCTTATCCTGAGGAATCAGTACCACACCGGCTTCGTTTGACTCGACATCAAACCACTGGGAAAACTCCTCGCCGGAAGTTGACACACTTTTTACGGTAACGTTTATATGTGCCTCGCACTCGAGCTTGGGAGTCTGGGTGAATACTATGCGCTGAATATTGTCCTCTATCAATATCTGCGCATCGCGGCAGTTCTTCTGAATAAGATTACCTATAATTGAAAAATTGACTCGCCCACGCATACTTGTAAGCGGCACTTTAAATTCCAGTGTTTCGCCGGAAAACGGCTTATCCATAATTGTTCTGCCGCCTTCACATAGACTTATGCTCCGGAGAACAACCCCTTTTGGAGCGGACATATTCACATTTGACACACGGATTGTCATTTCTTCGGTAGGATTGAGCCATGATGCTGTAGGCGTAGCATTTACCGAGGAGGTTATTTTAACGTCGCTTGTATCGATGGGAGTCAGTTCCGGATCATCATGATCCGCGCATGATGTGGCGATACAGCAAACCACAATCAAAAAAAATGATACCTTGAAAACAACTGTTTTTTTCATAATCTCTCTCCTACCTCCGGCACTCGGGTATTATTAGTTTATATGAGAAACGTGAGCCGGCTATGCCACGTCGTAGTTTGAAGGTCGTAGGAAAACCATTTGCACAGATGTAACAGTAGCAGCCCACGCTATATGCGTGAGAACCACTATGCTATCTTTGTGCGGTTTTGGAATTTCCTACGTTCTCAAACTACAAGATAAGCATAACGCTTCTTATTTTGCCAAATTATACTGAATTGGATCTTGCCAATCCAACGCAAAATTAATCAAAAGGTCTCAAACACAAAATTTATCACTTGAATGAAGTTATATTTTGATAGCGAAACAATGAAATTGGTATGAAATTCTAAATGATCACGTGCATTCCATATAAAATAATCGGGCGCACACACCCGCTTTTATTGTCCTTTTTATTACTTTTGCGATTATTGTATTCAGTTTTCACCGTGCGTTAATATTTTGACGCCTGAAATACGTTATACACTCACCATTGTTTATGATTTTAATTGCAATATAATGTCAACAGTAACCAAAGACGCCGCCCTGGAATATCATCGTCAGGGCAAACCGGGCAAAATCGAAGTGGTGCCTACCGTGCCATACTCCACTCAGGGAGATTTAGCTCTCGCATATTCACCGGGAGTTGCTTTCCCATGTAAGGAAATTGAAGCCAATCCGGCTGATGTGTATGAATATACCAACAAGGGCAACCTTGTGGCTGTGATTTCTAACGGCACTGCGGTGCTCGGACTTGGCGACATCGGCGCTATGGCAGGCAAACCGGTAATGGAGGGAAAAGCGCTGCTTTTCAAAATATTTGCCGGTATCGACTGTTTTGACATAGAGGTAAACGAGAAAGACCCCGAAAAATTCATTCAGATTGTAAAGGCTATCTCCCCCACTTTCGGAGGCATCAACCTTGAGGACATAAAGGCTCCGGAATGCTTTGAAATAGAAACACGCCTCAAAGAGGAGTGCGACATTCCCGTGATGCACGACGACCAGCACGGAACCGCTATCATATCTGCAGCCGGTCTTCTTAACGCGCTTGAGATTCAAGGCAAGAAGATTGATGAAATCAAGCTCGTTGTAAACGGTGCCGGAGCGGCTGCCGTGTCATGCACCAAGCTCTATATCGCCCTCGGCGTGAAGAAAGAGAATGTGGTGATGTGCGACAGTAAGGGAGTGCTAAACACATCGCGCACCGACCTCAACCCGCAGAAAAAAGAGTTTGCGACATCCCGCGACATTACCACTCTCGCTGAAGCCATGAAAGGAGCTGACGTGTTTCTCGGACTGTCAGTCAAAGATGTGGTGACAGCAGAGATGGTGCAGTCAATGGCTGAGAAACCCATCGTGTTTGCCCTCGCCAATCCCGACCCCGAAATATCCTACGACAAAGCGATGGCATCGCGTCCCGACCTCATTTTTGCGACCGGTAGAAGCGACTATCCCAACCAGATTAACAATGTCCTCGGATTCCCTTACATATTCCGTGGAGCGCTGGACAGCGGCGCGACGGCTATCAACGAGCCGATGAAACTCGCAGCCGTGAGAGCTATAGCCCAGCTCGCCAAAGAACCGGTTCCTCCGGTAGTCAATGCCGCTTATAATATGGACAAACTCGAATTCGGAAGGGATTACATTCTGCCGAAGCCTCTCGACCCGAGATTGCTCACATGGGTGGCTCCCGCAGTTGCACGCGGAGCTATGGAGAGCGGAGTGGCTAAGCGTCCTATAACCGACTGGGATGCTTACGAGGAGAAGCTGCGCAAACTCATGGGCTATGACAAGAAATTCCTCCGCCGCATCTACGATAAAGCGAAAGAGCATCCCAAAAAAGTGGTGTTCGGCGAAGCGAATACCGACAATATGCTCCGAGCTGCCGTTATGGGAGCGAAGGAGGGTGTATATATCCCCGTGCTTCTCGGCAACGAAGAGATGATTCAGAAACGCGCCGACCGACTCGGTCTCAGCTTGGACGGCATCGAAATCATCAACCTGCGTCACGACCGCGAGGCGCAGCGCCGCCGCAAATATGCGGAATGCCTTGCCAAAAAGCGTCAGCGTCTGGGAGTCACATTCCCTGAAGCACAGGAAAAAATGTTTGACCGCAACTACTTCGGCATGATGATGGTTGAGGAAGGAGATGCAGACGCTTTTCTCGGAGGCACATATTCC
>CAMWUZ010000040.1 GCA_947177595.1 uncultured Porphyromonadaceae bacterium
TTTCGGCTGACAACGCCCATGCTCTTCATCCCAACTATCCGGAGAAGCAGGATCCGACCAATCATCCGATTCCCGGAAACGGTCCTGCCATAAAAATAAATGCCAATTGCAAATATATGACAGATGCCGACAGCGCGGCGGTGTTCCGTACTATCTGTGAGAGAGCTGGAGTGCCTTATCAGTATTTCGTCAACCACAGCGATGTTGCCGGCGGATCTACACTCGGAAATATTCTCACATCTCAGATTGATCTGCGCGGGGTAGATATGGGTGCGGCTATATGGGCTATGCACTCTGTCAGAGAAACAGCCTCGGTAGCGGATCATGATTTCATAATCCGCGCATTCACCGAGTTTTATAACTGCTGAGAATCTTCAATGCCTGTTCTTAGGAACGGGAAACCTTAAAACCGGACGGACTCACCGTCATTTCCACGAATCTTGCTTTAGCATTCGGCGGATTGGCGGTGAGTTCCGCTATTATACGCGCGGCAGCCTCGGCATCTTTGGCGACCATATACAGGTAACCTCCTCCACCGGCACCGGGGAGCTTGTAGCCGAGAGTATAATCTTTTATGCGGTTTATTATTTCAGCTACAGCCGCAGGTTCGGTTCCGCTGTCAAGCAACTTGTTCTGACTCCATGTACGCGCCACCATTCTGCCATACAAGTCAAAATTATTTCTCTGAATCGCGTCCGCCATCTGCAAGGCGTGACCTTTCATCTCATCAAGCAGTTCAAGGCGCTCTCCTGAATTCAGGAACATTCCACGCACGATTTCAGACAGAATATTTTTTGCGGTTCTGGTAAGTCCCGTGTAATACAACAAATGGCATCCGCTGTATTCTGTGGTATTAAACAGTCTGTCCGGCAACCAGCTCACAAGAGGTCGCTGCTCATAGCCTTCCTCTGTTTGAAGGAGTTTCACTCCACCAAGCACACCTCCATACTGATCCTGCCAGCCGCCTCCGGTGGTTAGAAGCTGTTCAAGCGCGAGAGTACGGGAACATATTTCATTATCATCCCAGGCGAGTCCGGCAAAATCAGACAATGCTCCAAGTACGGTTGCGGCAAGGATAGAACTGGTGCCGAGTCCCGAACCCGCAGGGATAGCGCTTAGCAAAGTGATTTCTATACCTGCTCCGAATTGCTCGAGACGCTCTTTGAGCGATGGCGCGGCAGAACGACTGAATCCGGCAAGCACAAGTGCCGCTTTAGGAATAGAGAACGGAGAGCCGACTTTATTAAACTGATACAGTGTATCGAAATCAGTCACATCTTCCACTGCTCCGAGATCTATGGAACGTAAAACTATTTTTCTGTCAGAAGTCGGCTTAACATAGACCTGCAACGGAGGTTGACCGTTGAGCTCTATTGCCATATTTACTACATTACCTCCGGCAAAAAGGGAATATGGCGGTGTATCGGTCCACCCACCCGCAAGATCTATTCTCACCGGACTTCTTGCCCATACGATCTGATCTGAATACACGCTCAGGTGTGGTTCCGGCACAGATGATCTTATTGCCTCAAGCATTTCTTCACGAAGAAGGGCAAATGCCGCTGCCTCATCTGCCGAGCCATCCACACCATTATTTAAATCAATTCGTGAACGGAGCATCAGATTGCGTATGCGGGTCATTGCGGAAACCGATGGAGGAAGAATCTGAGGCTTCTCAAGTGACAGACCGGAATACGCTTTGGCGGTATCATCAAGATCAAGCTGATAGAAGATACTGCGTTCATGATTACTTGCCAGTAGTTCCCAATCCAATTTGCGGAAAGCCTCTCTCTGAGCATACAGTCTTTCAAGATTAGCCATCGCCGATATTTCATCAGCCGATATTTTTCTTGAGGAGGCATATAGTCTCGCCCCCTCCTCAAAATCCGGCTCATCTATCATCCAGCGGAGCATTTTACCGGCATCTTCAAGACTCTCGGCAATCGGGAAAATAGGTGCAAGCTGAATATCTTTCTGAGTGGAATCCACATCCACTCTTCTCTCACAAGCCCATTGAGCAAACGGCTTTCCCATCCATTCAGTCGCAGAATCACTTAGCGCTCCGCGCATAGCATCATTGAAACCATAGGGGCGCAAAGCATATTTGCTCTCTTCTACCGGAACCATATCCACGCATACACCGGATGGAAGATTGAGTTGCCAGTCATTTTCAGGCACTCCGGTAATCACATGATTGCATGAGAGTGACCATGAGGCAGGTACATTACTGTTTTCTACCCACACATTGTCGTTTGAAGTGCCGAGACGATACCCCATTTCAACATTCTGCACGAAAAGAGAGGGATTGGGCTTGATTTTATTCTGGAGTATTTTTCTCTGGTCAAGAACAAGATTCTGCAGAGCGACAGTAGATGACAATAATTCGCGGGTGGTGCCGAAGTGATAGAATTCACCCCCCGGGAGTGGCAGAATGGCGACGGACAATGCGTTTATCTCTTCATCTATTATTGCGGGATTGCTACCGAGAGCTCTACCAAAATCGCTGTATAAATCGTAAAATCTGATATCATTCCCGTTTTTTGAACGGTTCATGAGGAGATTTACGGCTCTATCGCTCAGAAGCCAGATGCCAATATCCATCAGGAACAGATATTTGTTTGAGAGTGCTTCAAGCTCGGCGATCGTTGGTTTCTGAAGCATAAAGTCAAGAGTATGTGGTGTGTTGCGAGAGCTCACAAATACACCATGGTGTGTTGCGAGAGCTGCATCCACCCACTGACCGTAGCAAACCACATCAGCCTGAGGAATTTCCTGCAACGGAGAGCAAGCCCTGATATAGACATCACCGCTGGCTATAAGCGTAGTCAGGGAATCGGGAGCCGCTTCCATGATTTTTTCAAACAGAGGCAACTGAAGCGATAAAAGATTCTGACTGAGTTTCTGTCCTCTTTTCCAACGGAATACAGGAACCGGCGTAAAAATCTTACCTTCGGGAGCGTATGCCGGTAATCGCCGGCTCTGCCCACCCGCATGTATAATTATTTTCTTGCGATTGTCATGCGCAGGACTCTTCTTCCATTCATCCAAAATCCAAGTGGTGCCTCCTCCTGAGCCAAGTTTGCTTCCGGGAGGATCGCATGAGCAGAAATAATTGTCTGCATCAAGATTTTCAAGTGTATTTATACGCCCGATTGTGTCGGGCGGCAATGACAGAAGTTTGACCGTAGAATCCTTTTTCATTTTTGCGAATAATTATTATCCACAAAAATAATTATTCTACTTGACAAAAGAAAAGCTCCCCCCTATTTTTGCATCATAAGTATCGGGATATGTGATTAGGAAACAATCTGATACCAACGGTATGATTAAATAACACATCAATCTCTCTGATTTAGTCAAAAGGTTCAAAGTAAAAGGTCACTAATCAGGATGCTCGCCACTGAGCCCAGAATTTGCGGGAGCGAAGGTAGTTCAGGTCGGACACATGGGCATATGCTTCGCGCTCAAATGATATGGATCTATAGGCATTGCCTTTAAACATCAACCGTATGAGCCATTCAAAAAGATAAATAATATAGAAGAATATGTAGCCGAGTTCACGCATCTGGGCTGTATGAATTTTCTCGTGGTTCAGCATTTCGGGAGAAATATGAAGTTGCCTGTTCCTTACAAACATCACCTCCAAAATATTTATTGCCGCGAAACCCTTAATAAGGAATAAACCGATTGTAGATAATCTTCATCTATACAGACCTTGTGGTGAGATAATATACCTTTAATACTACATAAATAAGAGCGGCTTGATTTTCAAGCCGCTCTTAAAAGTTGCCTTGGAAAGATTCGAACTCTCACAGGCGGAACCAGAATCCGACGTGCTACCATTACACCACAAGGCAATCTTGGTGTCATCTTTCCGATAACGAGTGCAAAGTTATTATGTTTTTATGAAACAGCCAAACTTTTTCGTTATATTTTTTCAAGTTTATTATATCGCAGTGATTGAGTGATAATTACACATAACCCTTAATGATACCACGCTTGGCATTTCTCACAAAGAGGATAATTTCGTCACGCTCTTTGGTCGCGGGAAGTTCTGCCTCAATGCGCTCAACGGCATCAGAATTATTGAGTCCGCTCAGATATAGATAACGATAAATCTCCTGAATTTCACGTATGGTCTCGCTTGAAAAACCACGTCTTCTCAAACCGATTGAATTTACTCCGGCATAAGATATTGGTTCACGAGCCGCTTTTACAAAAGGAGGAATATCCTTATTTACGAGCGCACCGCCCTGCACCATAACATGAGGACCGATATGGCAGAACTGATGAACAAGAGTGCCGCCACCAATCACCGCATGATTGTCAACCACTACTTCACCGGCAAGCTGAGTAGCATTACTCATAATCACATTGTCACCGACAACACAGTCATGAGCCACATGACAGTAAGCCATGATAAGACAATTGCTACCTACCACGGTCCTGCCTTTTGCCGCTGTGCCACGGTTGATAGTCACGCATTCGCGAAGCACGGTATTGTCACCGATAATCGCCACAGTATCCTCTCCCTTGAATTTAAGGTCCTGAGGCACGGCTGAGATTACAGCTCCGGGGAATATGGTGCAGTTTTTACCGATACGTGCACCAGACATAATAGTGACATTGCTGCCGATACGGGTGCCTTCATCAATTTCCACATTTTCTTCAATTGTCACGAAAGGGTCGATAACAACACTGGGGGCAATCTTAGCTGCGGGATGTATGTATGCGAGAGGCTGTTTCATATTCGGTAAGTTGATTTTTATTTATTTTTGATAATCTGCGCCATGAATTCACACTCGGAAACTATTTTCTCGCCAACAAAGGCATATCCTTTCATAACCGCACAACCTCTGCGGAGCTCAGTCATAAATGATATATGGAAAATAAGAGTGTCACCCGGCACAACTTTCTGACGGAACTTCACATTGTCAATCTTCATGAAATAGGTAGAATAGCGCTCCGGATCATCTACAGTGCTGAGCACCAGAAGTCCGCCGGTCTGAGCCATAGCCTCGATCTGAAGCACACCGGGCAGCACAGGTTCCTGCGGGAAGTGACCGGGAAAGAACGGCTCATTTGCGGTAATGTTTTTCACACCTACTATATAATTGGAACCTATTTCAATCACCTTGTCGATAAGGAGCATGGGATATCTGTGAGGAAGAAGCTCACGGATGCGGTTATTATCCATTATCGGCTCCTTGTTAGGATCATAAACGGGAGCCTGAACATCCTGACGCTTGATTTCCTTGCGAATCTTCTTGGCGAATGTTGAATTGATAGAGTGACCGGGGCGTGTTGCAAGCACTTTACCTTTGAGAGGACGTCCGATAAGAGCGAGGTCACCCATCACATCCATAAGTTTGTGACGCGCCGGCTCGTTGTCGGCAACAAGAGGTTTTTCCTGAATGAAACCGAATTCAGTAACATTCTTTCTCTGCACTCCCATCAGATCGGCAAGACGGTCAAGCTCCGACTGATCCATTGGAGAATCGTAAATAACCACTGCATTGTCAAGGTCACCGCCTTTTATAAGATTGTTCTTAACAAGGGGCTCTATCTCGCGAACGAACACAAATGTGCGGCTTGCCGCAATCTGAGAAGCGAAATCCTCAATCTTTTCAAGAGACGCAAACTGATTCGAGAGCACGGGAGAATCAAAGTCAATCATCACGTCAACGCTGAAATCTGTGTCGGGAAGAACCACGATAGATGATCCGGTTTCAGGATCACGCACTTCGATTTTCTGCTTAACTATGTAGAAATCCTTGTCGGCATTCTGTTCTTCGGTTCCGGATGCATTGATTTTTTCACAGAACTCTTTCGCACTGCCGTCAAGAATAGGCATCTCAGGACCGTTGATCTTAATAAGACAGTTGTCGATACCGGCAGCATAAAGAGCAGCCATAGCGTGCTCAATGGTGCTTATGCTTACATCGCCTCTGGCTATAACAGTACCGCGCGTGGTTGACTGCACATTTTCTGCAAGCGCATCGATAACCGGCTCCCCTTCAAGATCCATTCTCTGGAACTTGTATCCGTGGTTAACCGGAGCGGGAAGAAATTCCGCTATAATTTCTTTGCCTGTGTGGAGTCCCTTACCACTTACGGTAAACGGGGCGCTGAGTGTTAACTGCTTCATATCTGAATTTCTTGTTATTCTATCAATTGGTTTTATTCTTCTTTATCTCTTTTTCAATGGAGCTGAGACGATCATTGATTCGCGGGATGCGGCGAATATTCATTGTCTGCGCTGCAAATTCAGAGAACGACAATGCGGGAGTGCCTATAAGACGCTCACCGTCCGGCACATTCCTATGCAGTCCGCTCTGAGCGGCTATCTCTACTCCGTTGCCAATATGGATATGCCCTGCAAGACCCACCTGACCTCCTATCATACAGTTAGTGCCCACTTTAGTAGAGCCGGCTACTCCCGCCTGAGCTGCCATTACGGTATTTGCCCCGACTTCACAATTATGAGCTATCTGGATAAGATTGTCGAGCTTCACGCCCTGTCCTACTTTAGTAGCGCCCATCATCGCACGGTCAACTGTTGTATTTGCACCAATCTCTACATTATCCTCAATTATCACTATACCTGTCTGAGGAATCTTCCGGTAACAGCCATCTACGGGAGCGAAGCCAAAACCGTCGGCACCGATAACCGCACCGCTGTGGATTATGCAGTTCTTTCCTATCTTACAGCCATGATACACTTTGGCACCGGCATATATGATGCTGTTTTCGCCCACATGAACTCCATCCCCGACATATGCCTGAGGATAAATCTGGGCGCCGCTCTCCACTACCGCGCCTTTGCCGATATATGCGAATGCCCCGATATACACTTCATCTGCCACTTTTGCATCAGAATGAATGAAAGAGGGATTCTCTACACCGCGCTTGGGGGGATTCATCATCTGCTCAACCATCGTGAGCAAATTAGCAACAGTAGCATACGGGTCATCAACCCTTATAAGGGTTGCCGCAACAGGTTTTTCAGGAGTGAAATCCTTGCTGACAAGAACTGCCGAGCTACCGGTTGTGTATATAAATTCTGTATATTTGGGATTCGAGAGAAAAGAAATAGCTCCGGGCTTACCTTCCTCAATCTTTGCGAACGTGCTGATTTTCACATCACCATTACCATCAACGACACCGTTGGCTATGGCTGCTATCTGACTGGCTGTAAATTCCATGAAATAGTGGTAAATGCTTGATACTATCAGTATAAAACTAATTCATATTTTTGCAAAGGTCGTAAAAAAAATTCACATTCGGGCTATTTACGTGCAAAAACTGCCCTTTTGTCCTCGGATAGAGTGATTTTATCTTCTTTGAGCAGATGTCCCACTGCCTTTTTAAAGTCCTTTTTGCTGCATTGAAATGCCTGCCTGATTTCTTCAGGCGAGCTCTTGTCGCTAACCTGTAGTTTTCCGCCATTGGCTTTGATAGCGCTGAAAATTCTATCGGCGAGCGAGTTCGTGCGGACATCCGCGCGCCCTCCAAGCATAAGATCAATCTTACCGTCCGGTCTCACCTGCTTTACATAGGCTTCAACCTTATCACCTGCTTTCAAATCGGCAAATACCTCATTTTCATATAATATACCGAAGTGTCTGTTATCAACGATGCATCTGAATCCCGCGTCATTCCTGTCAAATACCAGAGCGCTCACTTTCTGCCCTCTGACATAATCAGGGAAAACATTACCGAGAAACTTCTCTATCTTTGCTGAAGCTGCGACTCTGCCACTTGAATGATCAAGGTATAAATATACAAGATAACGCCCTCCCTCATTCATGCGTGCGCGCTGCTCACTGAAAGGCACGAGCAGATCTTTCGGCAGCCCCCAGTCAAGAAAAGCGCCGACTTTAGTCACAGCCACCACATCCAGAAAAGCAAACTCATCGACATAAGCGCGTGGCACGTCCGTACTTGCTACCGGTCTGTCCTCACTATCGGTATAAACAACTACATCCACCTCATCACCCGGAGAAAGAGGTTCGGTAATATACCGCTTCGGAAGCAGAATTTCTTTGCCGTAATCAGTTTCAAGATATGCGCCAAAGTCAACCAGGCGGCTCACTTTGAGTTTATTTCTTTTTCCTATCTGAACCATATTCAAGATTTTGCAGCAAAGTTAATCAAAAAAAGAGTGTGCCGCAACCATGCGGCACACTCGCAAAATCATGTGATAATCACCTCGTTCAGATCACGCCCTGACCCATCATTGCTCCTGCAACCTTCATGAAGCCGGCTATATTGGCGCCCTTCATGTAGTTGAGATAGCCGTCAGGCTCTGTGCCGTATTTAACGCACTGACCGTGAATGTCGCGCATGATAGTGTGGAGTTTCTCATCCACTTCTTCAGCGCTCCACTGGAGGTGCATGGCATTCTGGCTCATCTCGAGACCGGAAGTTGCCACACCGCCGGCATTAACAGCCTTACCGGGAGCGTATGTCACGCGGTTATTAATAAAGGTGTCGATAGCTTCGGGAGTACAGCCCATGTTTGAAACCTCGGCTACCATAAGCACTCCGTTCTCAACGAGTTTCTTGGCATCATCGCCGTCAAGCTCATTCTGGGTAGCGCAAGGCAGAGCGATATCTACTTTCTGCTCCCAAGGCTTCTTGCCGGGGAAGAAAGTAGCTTCGGGATATTTTTCCGCATATGGAGCAACGATATCCTCACCTGTGGCGCGGAGATAGAGCATATAATCGATTTTATCGCCGCTTACACCTTCGGGGTCATAGATATATCCGTCGGGACCGGAGATAGTAACTACCTTAGCACCAAGCTCGTTTGCCTTGAGAGTAGCACCCCATGCAACATTGCCGAAGCCTGAAACAGCCACTGTTTTGCCCTTGATATCCTGCTTCTTCTCGGCAAGCATGCTCTGCACAAAATATAGAGCGCCGAAGCCGGTAGCCTCGGGACGGATTCTCGAACCGCCGAAATCAAGACCCTTACCGGTCATCGATCCATCGCACTGGTTACAGAGTTTCTTATACATGCCATACATATAGCCTACTTCTCTTCCGCCTACGCCTATGTCGCCTGCGGGAACATCGCGGTCCGGACCGATATTTTTCCAGAGTTCGAGCATGAAAGCCTGACAGAAACGCATGATTTCAGCATCGCTCTTGCCGCGGGGCGAGAAATCGCTTCCGCCTTTGGCACCGCCCATGGGCAGAGTTGTGAGCGCATTTTTGAATGTCTGCTCGAATCCAAGGAATTTAAGAATGGATAGATTCACTGAAGCATGGAAACGAATTCCGCCTTTGTACGGACCGATAGCATTGTTGAACTGTACACGATAACCGATATTTGTCTGCACTTCGCCACGGTCGTCTGTCCAGGTGACTCTGAAAGTCACGATACGGTCCGGCTCAACCATGCGCTCCACAATCTTAGCTTTTTCAAATTCAGGATGCTGATTGTAAACGTCTTCAACGCACATGAGCACCTCTTTCACAGCCTGCAGGTATTCCTTCTCGCCGGGATGCTTGGCTTCGAGGGAATTCATAATACTGTTAATGTCCATCTTGGAAATAATTATGTTTTTGGTATTAAAATGGTATTTTTATTTCACGACAAAATTACAACTATTCCAAATGAAGCAAACAACAAGCCCCTTAAAATTAGTTAAGAAAACCAATCAAGGGGCTTGAAATATTTTCAGCAGATATTTAAACTATTTCCGTTTCTTCGGCGACGACGTCTTGGGTGTGGCTGCCGGAATTTTAAGAGTCTGACCGATATCTATTCTGGAGTGATTCGCACTCATGCCGTTAGCCTGACGGAGAGCGGCGAGGGTTATTCCGTGAACCCTTGCGATCCTGTCAAGAGTATCTCCGCTCTTAACCTTATAGGTTGTAGTCGCGGCAGCCTTCGTTTTCGCCGGTGACGCCGATTTGGCAGAAGTATTAGTATTCTTTGAAGAGGTAGCCTTGGTGGTCTTTGAGGCGGCTGTGCTTCCGCCCACCTGCTTGACTGGCACTTTCACCGGCTCTGCGTTTGCCTGATACTTCGGCATGGGATTCTCCTCCTTGGATACCAGCACTGCTGTTGAATCGCTTGGCTGAGGCTGCACCTCTGCATTTGTATTTTCAGTGAGTTCGGGAGTTTCAGATGAATCTTTTTCCAAAACCTCTATAATAAGTTTCTGTCCGGCTTTGACTTTTCCGCTCGGCATCTTATTCCATCTCTTGATATCAGTGGCGCTGACTCCATATTTTTTTGCAATATCCCTAAGATTCTCTCCCCTGCATACAGTATTATTCTTCATCACAAGTTTGGT
>CAMWUZ010000041.1 GCA_947177595.1 uncultured Porphyromonadaceae bacterium
CGCGTGCAGTACCTATTGTTGAAGCGATGGCTGCGATGGTGATTTTTGACGCATTACTGCTCGATCGTGTCAGCCGTCTCTGAGAGTCCATACAGATCTTTCGGTGATTTCCTTGTCGAGCGTTTCCCCGGCAAGATGCAGAAAATCACTATTGACGGAGGTTTCTCATGCCCTAACCGCGATGGCACAGTTGGTCGTGGCGGATGTATTTATTGCAATAACAGTTCTTTCAGTCCGGATAAAGGTGGAGGGAAGAGCATCGCAGAGCAGATTGAGTTTGGTAAGAGTTTTTTTGCGCGCAAATACCCTGATATGCGCTATATCGCCTATTTCCAGTCTTATACCGGTACTCATGCACCGCTTGCCACTCTTATTGACTTATATTCGGAGGCTTTGCGCCAGCCGGAGGTCGATGGACTGATAATAGGCACCCGTCCCGACTGTATGCCGGACAATCTCCTGAAAGAATTGGCGGAAATCCGTAAAAATGCCTTTGTAATGGTAGAATATGGTGCGGAGAGTTTCCATGATTCCACTCTTCAGCGCATAAACCGCTGTCACACTGCCGCACAGACTATTGATGCGGTGGAGCGTACAAAAGCAGCCGGAATAGAGACCGGATTGCACTTGATTAACGGACTTCCCGGTGAACACGAGGATATGATTCTCGAATCGGTGGATGTGGTGAACAGCCTGCCGGTGGATGTGGTGAAATTTCATCAGATGCAGGTGGTGAAAGGTACCGTATTGGCAAGGCAGTGGCAGCGAGGTGAAGCTGACATCATGAACTTTTCGGTAGATGATTATCTCGCGCTGTGTGTAAAGATAGTGAAAGCACTCCGTAAAGACATAGCAATAGAGCGGTTTGTCTCTCAGAGTCCCGCTGATATGTTACTCCACCCTAAGTGGGGATTGAAAAATTATGAATTCACCGGTAAATTAAACAGTGCCCTGAGAAAATAATCCTTTTATTTCTTTCGGTTACGGACTGAGCGCGTGGCTGAGGATGTGGAACGTGTGGAGGTTGAAGTCTGCTTCACTTTCTTTGAGGGACGGCGTGCTGATACTCTTGATGATGACAGGGTACGTCGTTTCGGAGCGGATGTCACGGTATCGTTTTCCGCAACGGTCTTGCTGTCGCGCTTTCCCAACTCTTCGAGCGACGGCACCCAGATATCTTTTTCAAAAGATGTCAGTCGCTTCTCTATGCTGTCTTGAGCGTGTTTAAGATCATCAGGATCGGGATAGAGCTGTGCCATAGACTTGTTACGCAGATTTCGGGTCTTGTATATCTCTCCTTTATATAGACCTAAATTAAAATAATCGTCGTATGTGCTCTGCGGGAGATTATTGTCATCATCCGTGAATATGAGCTGGGAGGTGAGGTGAGGACGCAGGTCGCTGTATCTTACCCAGAACATTGGATATTTCACTGCCTCCTGACCGAACTCCTCAGTACGGTGAAGTACCGGGCAGAGTGCCTCGATGCGTGTGCGCATCCTGCCCTCCGTGCGATCAAATTCCCAGCGTTCTATTATATAATAGCCAAGAACCTCGGTTGACGGCACATCACTCTCCTCTATATTGAAGACCGGATGCTTTTCGCTGTATCCTTTCCCATTGGTATAATAAATGTGGAAGCGATCAAGCATATCGCGCACTTTAAGTCGGTATTCGTCAGTAAAAACTTCGCGACCGTCAAGGTATTCATACGCTGGCAGTTCGTCAGCCGCAAGAAGACGCATCATTATTCTGAAAAGATTTTCCTGACCGTCAACACTCTGTTCGGGAAAATAAAGGGCGGCATTTACCTGCTCATTCAAGTCAAGGGAGCGATATACCACTTTCATCCATGCAAGGTCAGCATCGGATGTTTCGGTAGCCATACGCTGACGCGCTCGGTCACTCACTGTAGCCTGTTTGCTTTGAGTGGCGTTTGATCTGCGGGTCACTGCGCTACTGGTGCTCTGTTGAGCAAAGGCTGTCGCCGATATTAGTGCCAGAACGCCTGAGAGTGCTATACGAACAATATATCTTTTCATCAGTAGAAATAATTATCAGTTAACAGTTACCTCCATAGGGCTGAGAGTGCGCTCTATTCCGTCCGGACCAATAGCCTTGATACGTGAAATATAGAATCGTTTGCCTCTCGCCATGCGGCGGAATGAATCTTTTTGTCTCTGTGAGAATGATGCACCGTTGCTAACCTCGGGTATAGCATTGCCCATTGAGTCAAAGAATACGGTCTCGAAGCCGGTGATGCGGAATTCAATATCAAGCACACCGTCATCTATGGCAGCGCCGAGTCCCGATGCATTCATCAGGGTAGCTTTGGTAATAGGTCTTTCTCCACGGAATCTGCCGCTGCCGCTTTCTGCAACCGGAATGTAGGCGGTCGGGTCAGGGAGACGTCAAACTTTGAAGTCTATTGACGCAACCTGAGAAGTATGCCCGTCAGGAGTTTTAGCACTCACGCTGATTACCGCCGGCTGCCCCGGGGTGGAGGGTCGCGCAACCCATCTGTCACCCTGACGGGTGAGAGTGCCGTTTGTCATGGTAGCGCTTACAGAACTTACCGGCAGACCGGGCACTGAGATTTCAACAGGATTATCAATGCCTGCATAAAGCACATTCATAAGTGTGGCAGATACTGTTGCTACAGGATCCATCACAACATAGTCGCCGGTAAAGCTATGCTTGCTCGTAGTGCCGTCCGGGTGAGGCATCTCCAGATAGCCGTTATAGGAATATGCACCGCTCTTTCCGGGTACAAAGCTGTAAGTGGAAGAGGCGTCAAGTTTTTTTCCGTCAATCACCAATGCCGGGCGTGCAGTGGTATCGACAGCCGCGAGCACAATCTCCGCTTTATATGGGCTGCCGCGCATAACATATCTTGACTCGGGAATTACGAAAGCGTTCATCTCATTAACCCTCACATCCCCCGCATCAACTGCGCCTGCAAGCGCTGAAAGGGCTTCTCCCTCAGCATACAGCACATCATTCTGCAGTTTGGACAGAAGCGCGACTGCTGCAACTACCGGCTGATTCTCAAATTTAACCGCCTCCCATGAGCGGATGGCATCCGATGTGTCCGTTTTGCGTGATTCCGTAGAAAGCATCGATTCAATTCCGGTTCTTGTCACCGAATCTGTAATCATGGGAGCCACAAATCCACGGAAACTCTCAACTTTTTGGCGCAGACGCTCACCGTTTCCGCTCACAGGGCTAAGCATCACAACCGAGGATGCCTCAAGGTTCTCGCGGTTCCGGATATTATCCGGATTACCTTTCTCTCCATCGGCTTTTCTCACAATCGCAAGTTTGAGAGAGTCGATAGTGTTGCAAAGAGCATGTGACTCGCGGCGCACTTCAGTGGCAAGTTCATGCCATTTGCCCGCTTTGTCGGGATTATTCCGTGCTGCGGTTTCAAGGGACGCATATACTGCGTCATTGCGCTGCGCGAAGTTCTGATTGGTATGTGAGAGACCATCCTGCACCTGTGTAAATCCGTCAAGCACATCGCTGGACACATTGAGAGCGAGCATGGCGGTGAGGACGATATACATAAGGTTTATCATCCTTTGGCGCGGTGAAAGTCTCAGATTGGATTTACTCATTTACTTAGTTTTTTATCAGTCATTGGTGCTCATGCGCGGAGCGTTATTAAACATATTGACTGTCATGGCGTTGAGCATCTGCTCGTACACCTTGTTGAGTTGCTGCATATTACGGGTGAGCTTCTGGGCTTCCTCGCGATAAGCCTCAGAGCACTGTGCGGTCTGCTGATACATCTCTTTCATCTGACTCATTCCTGTGTTGACACTCTGAATGGCATCGAGCTGAGATGAAACACTGCGCAGCTGAATCTCATAAATAGTGTTTAGTCCCTGGATATTACGGTTTAACGCCTGCATCTGTTCCACATATCCGGCAGCGCCTTCGGCGGCAGCCGCGGGATCGGTGGAAATAGATGAATAGCTGTTGAGCAGGGCTTCTCCGGCAGCATTCAGTTTTGCTGCTGTTTCGCCCAGACGTTCGAGTTCCTGAGCAACTTCGGGTGATACAGGACTACCTGCGGCAGCGGCAACCGGAGTAATAGCACCTGTAGAGCGGGGTGAAGATACGGCTACCGGTTGAGCTGCCGCTGCCACATTGCCGGCACCCGCGGGAGGATTGTCGCTATCCGCAGTGCCTCCGGAAAGATAGGGTATAAGATCTTCGATTGAAGATTCACGCGGCGGACGATCGAAAGCTGTAAGAATAAACATCATTACCTCTGTGCCCATTCCAAGCGACAGAAGAATGTCGCCACCTCTCAGATGGAGAATCTTGAAGAGTGCTCCGAGAATTACGATAGCCGCGCCGATACTGTAAGCGATGTTAAAGAAGCGCTGTCCGCTTTCTCCTGATAGAAAACGCTCCACAACATTTTTATATCTCTTTATTTTTCCCATAGCTTATTTCTTTTTCTTCTGACCTTTGGCAAATCCTATGTTGGTGCGAACACAACGGAATCCTATATAAGATCTCTGCTCGTTCTGATACTCCCACATTCTGATGTCTGAACGTATGTTGTGAGCAACATCTTTCCATGAACCGCCGCGCACAATCTTACGCTTCAGACGGTACGGGTCTTCCTGTGCCGCATCGTAGCGATATTCCGGATTCAGGTCGCTCATGAGTTTGCTTACGCTTTCGGTATAGGCGGTAGAGGTCCATTCGCTCACGTTACCCGCCATATCATAAAGTCCGAAATCATTCGGGGCGAAAGTGCCGACACGTGACGTAATCACATGACCGTCCTGAACATAGTTGCCCTCCTGAGGTTTGAAGTTGGCATAGAAGCACCCCTTGTCACCGGTAAGAGGCAGGTCTCCCTCCCACGGATATTTGTTTTCACTAACGCCCGCTCTCGCGGCATATTCCCATTCAGCTTCTGTTGGCAGACGGTAGGGCTCAACATAAATGCCCTCTTTGCCAAGCGAACGGCGCAGGAAAGAAGTGCGCCATGCGGCAAACGCATTTGCCTGTTCCCAGCTTACACCAACAACAGGATAGTCGCTGTAGCCTCCGTGAGAAAAATACATTCTCACATACGGTTCGTTGTAGGCATTGTCAAAATCGTTGATCCATGCGGTTGTGTCCGGATACACATTAACTATATATGTGTTCACGAAATCATACTCTCCGGTCAGACCTCTTGAAATTGTGCGGCGGATAATCTCTCCATCCTCGTCAACCCATGCGGTGTCTTTGGTAATGACGGGAGTCTCGGTAGGAACAGGAAGATCTGTATTATACTGGCGGCGCTTCGGATCCATGCGGTTTTTGCGACGCGCAGCCTCAGTGTGGTTGTATATCTCGTAGCGGTAGTTCAGCTGAGTCGGGTCAAGCTCCAGAGTACCGGTAATGGGATTTGTGCGGTAAACGCTCATTATGGCACGCTGTTCATCCTCGTCCGCATTTTTCCACGGAATAGGTTTCTTCCAGTTGAGATATGGGGTCACCGGATTACCGTCTCTGTCCTCCTCGATTTTGAACTCTTCGTTACCGCCGTAAGCAGGATCTGCGAGACGCTCGCGGATGATTGAGTCGCGCACCCAGTAAACAAACTGCTTGTATTCGGCATTGGTCACCTCGGTCTCATCCATCCAGAACGCATCCACGCTTACCCCTCTGGCATCGGCTCGTGTGCCCCATACCGAATCTGCTTCCTGAGGACCGGCTTTGATTGAACCGCGGTCAACAAGAACCATGCCGTATGGAGCGGGTTCAGACCATGAGGGAGCACCCACGCCGGTGAGTTCTCCTCCCATAGAGCTGCTGCTGCCGGCGGCGCATCCTGTCAGCGCTACTGCCGCTATTGCAGCGATCATATTTAGTGTTACCTTTTTCATCGATATTACATTATGCGTATGCTCTTTTGCTTATATTTGTTTTTTGCCGACAAATCCAGTTTGACGCTGTAACCGGCAAATATCTCATGGCTTCCGTTGCTTGCCGATGCGAGTGCTCCGGTAGGATAGTCGTAGCTGTATCCGAGATAAAATCCCTTGAACTCAACTCCGAACATCGCGCTTACCGCATCATCGTGGCGATAACCTATGCCAGCACTTATAAACTTCCTGTATCTAAGGCGTGCAGTGGCAATCGCACGGGTGAATGTGAAGTCGCTCATCACCATCATTGACGGAATCACTTCAAATAACGTGTTTTTTATTGCAATATTGCCCTCGGCTATAAAATAAAGTGAACGTGCAGGTCCGAACTCAAATGATTCCGCGGAATTTTCAGCCCCTGATTGTCCGCTCTCAGATGTAAACGAAACTTTGGGAGCGTTAATATGAGTCATGGATAAGCCGACGCTGAAACTTTTTCTGCTGTACCACAATCCGGCACCGAGATCAAGAGCCGTGCCGCTTACATCCGTGCGCGGAATCGCTGCATCGGTATCGTCATGATAGTCATCGTCATCCGGAATAAATACCTCGGAACCCTTGAATGTGTCGCTGATGATTCCCGGTTGAACGCCGACAGACAGTATGCCGCCGAGAAATTTGAGTTTGTAGCTTATCTGTACTGATGCGCTCAGATTTCTGTATAGACCCATACTCTCCTGATTCACAGAGACTCCTGCTCCTATTCTGTGCTTGCCAAGTTTAAAAGGCGAATCGGCAAGAGCGAGAAAGGTTTTGGGCGCGTTTTCAATTCCAACCCACTGAAGTCGTGAACCTCCATGAATTCTGACTAAATCAGAGAGCCCGGTCGCAGCCGGATTGTAATATGCCGGCACTTCAAAATAGTGTGTGAAGAGAGCGTCGTTTTGCGCCGCTCCTTTATTATATACTGATGTTGCGATAATAGCCGCAAGTATGCAAATTCGTCTGATCATACCTATTCGAAATAAAAGCTGAGTACAATCATTTTTGACGTTGCCTTTTTCAGCGATTGGGTAATCTTGAATCTGTCCGGCTCTTCAGAAAGATCAGGGCGATTATGGGAGAGTATGTCGGTGAATCCGAAGCAGAACTTTATTTCCGGATTAAGTTTGAAAAAAGGGAGATAGAAATCGCAACCGAATCCGGCGGTAAGATAAAAATCAAATGGTTTAAGTTTAAGGTAATCAGTCCGTTTTTTAGCCACATCGACTCCCGGCATTATACCGGCTGTGAGATATGGACGTGAATTGCGGTAGCGCACAGCCGAGTATTTTACATCGACCGGCAACACCACGATAGCGCTCTTGATATTCTGCCGGTACATTTCTCCACTCTCTGCCTCACGCATTTTGATATCTCTGCTACCGAAAAACAGTCCGGGAGACAGGCGCACATTGAAGTAGTCGTTAAGACGGAAATCAACAAGCCCTCCCACGTTGAATCCCGGGGAGTAACCGGGCTGCTCAACAAACCAGCTTTCGCCGCTCTCTGTAATGAATCCGTTATGGCGAAAACGGAGGTCTTGAGCGTTTACTCCGACATAAAATCCTAAATGCCAGGCTCTGCCGTCGCTGTATGGACGGTTCAGCGGACCGGATGACAAGTCAAGCGCGTTGCCGCTAAATACGCAGCAAAGCAACATTATCAATATGGCAAATTTGCATTTCATTAATATCAAAACGAGCTCCCGGCCAAATTATTGCATCAGTGGAATGTCTTATACAACTATAGATTTTCATGTGATTTGCTAAATAGATGTTAATATGTATGGCAACTCCCCAAACGAATGTTAACGAAATTCCCAATATCACTCCACGGTGTTATATTATAAACATAATAGCCCTAACTTTGCGGCGGTCATAATCCGCAATTTGCACAAATTTATTTGCTGAGTGTTGCAGAAGAGACCGGAATACCGGTTTTGTACACTCTACATTTTGATTTATAGTAACTAAAACCGATTTAAGTATATGCCTAACATATTGACAGACCTGATTGAGCGTCAAACCCTCAGATACGGTGAAAAAACAGTGTTGTCCTATCCCGCAGGCGGCGAATGGTTACCAATTTCATGGCAGGATTTTAATAACGATGTCAATACCGCCGCTAAAGCACTTGCAGTATTGGATATAAATGTGCAGGAAAATATCGCTACCTTTTCAGGTAACCGTCCGCAAATGCTTGTGGTTGATTTTGCTGCGTTCAGCAACCGTGCGGTACCAATCAGTATATACTCTACCAGCACAGCCGAGCAGGTAAAGTATATTGTTGAGGATGCGTCGATAAGTCTGATTTTTGTGGGAGACGCAAAGCAATATGCTACTGCGCGTAAAGTGATGACTCTGACCCCTGTGCTAAAGCGCATAGTCGTTTTCGGTGATGTGGAAAAAGATAAGGATGACACCACGACTATCTCTTATCCGGAGTTTCTTGAGATAGGTAAAAAAGCCGATGAGAAATATGGAGAGATTGTAGGTGAACGTAGGAGCGCTGCCGCTGAAGAAGATATTGCAGCCATAATATATACTTCAGGTACTACTGGAGAACCGAAAGGAGCGGTTTTGCCACACTCCTGCTTTAACGCGGCACTCAGAATTCATAAAGAGAGGCTTAATACTCTCAGCGATTCTGATTCCTCGATGAGTTTTCTGCCTCTGAGTCATATTTTTGAACGGGCTTGGACATATTTCTGTCTGTACATGGGAATTCAGGTATATGTCAATTATGATCCGCATGATATTCAGGCGGCGGTACGTCAGACAAAACCGACATGTATGTGCTCTGTGCCCAGATTCTGGGAAAAGGTATATGCTGTCGTAGAGGATAAACTCGGTAAGATGAATCCGCTCCGCAGGGCTTTTATCACAGCTGCGCTCAAAGTCGGCAAAAAACGTAATCTCAATTACAAGCGTTTGGGTAAACGCCCGCCGTTCATGCTTGAATTAGCCTACAAATTCTTTGACCGTATCGGTTTCACTCCGCTGAAGCGGGTGATAGGTATAGAGAGAGGACGATTTTTCCCCACTGCCGGAGCGCCTCTCTCTCCCAAGATTGTGGAATTTCTTCATAGCTGCGGCATAAATATAATCATAGGCTATGGATTGTCTGAAACAACCGCTACCGTAACCTGTTATCCCAATATAGGCTGGGAGCTGGGCACAGTCGGCACCGTTCTACCGCGCATTCAGATAAAAATAGGCGAGGATAACGAGATTCTTGTAAAAGGGCCTTCGGTAATGAGAGGCTATTATAATAAACCTGAGGCAACAGCCGAAGCGTTTACTGAAGACGGATATTTCCGCACCGGTGATGCGGGATACATCAACAAATCCGGAGCTCTGGTTCTTACAGAGCGCATCAAGGATCTCTTCAAGACAAGCAACGGAAAATATATCGCGCCACAGGCACTTGAGAGCCGGCTTGGTGAGGATCTTTTTATTGAGCAGGCTGTTCTTATCGGTGACGGCAAAAAGTTTGTCAGCGCACTCATCGTGCCCTCGTTTGATGCGCTTAGGGAGTATGCATCCGAGCATAATATCAGCTATGATTCTATCGCGGAACTGGTTTCCAAACCGGAAATTATTGACATGATGATGGCGCGAATAGACAAGCTGCAGAGCGATCTCGCAGGATTTGAGCGTATAAAGAAAATCACTCTTCTGCCCAAACCTTTCAGCATGGAGAACGGAGAGCTCACAAACACTTTGAAAGTAAAGCGTCCGGTAGTTACTTCAAATTATGCTGGTGAGATAGAAAGAATGTATTCGTGACAAATGATGGGGCAAAAAAGCTAACCCGGATTTACCCTATAATTGGAGATATGCCGAAGGTGGCAGTGAGCTGATTTTTTTGTAACTTTGACGGCGTTATGAAGAGGTTGCTCACAGCCGTTTGTCTATTGTCGGTTCTCCGAATGTATGCGGAAGAACCTGCTGATACTTTTGCTTCTTGGCGCGCTGAAGGAATCGCCACGTTGTCAAGTGGTTCTTTCGCACCTCATTATTTGGTGGCGAACCGTTTCGGCATAGTCAGCAGCGGAGATAATTATCTCCTTTCTGCAAAGGTTGAGCGCGATCTTGATAAGAGTTGCCGTTTCAGCTATGCGTTTGGCGTGCAGTTTATTGGCGGATATACTTCTGAAGTAGTGTACAGGAAGTTTGACAAGTCTCTTGACGGTTTTGTGAAAAATCCTATGACTCCCTCCCGTGCATATCTCCAGCAACTGTATGCCGCCGCCAAATGGCGCAGTCTTTTCTTTATGGCGGGGATGAAGGAGTTTGAGCCGGCGTTAGTTGACCGTGAGCTGAGTTCCGGAGACTTGATTCATAGCGGGAATATCAGACCCATACCCCAGGTG
>CAMWUZ010000042.1 GCA_947177595.1 uncultured Porphyromonadaceae bacterium
CGGCATGAATATCCTCGCACTCAGCCTGGGTGTGGGCTACCGAGGCGAGAATGCCTTTGCCGCTGATGTATTTGCCGAACTGCATGGCTCCGGGGAGCTCCGGGGCGGCATCCCAGCGCTTGATGCAGCTCCAGCGCTCAACGATGGGGATGTATTCTTTAGGGTCGGGGTTCTTGATATATTCGGGAATCTGTCCGCCCGCCATCTTCTCATTGAGGTAGTGCCCCTCGAGGTGCAGACCGAGCACCGGGCTTCCGGGCTCGTTCATCATGTTCGTGCAGGTTTCAGCCGCACGGTTTATCATATCTACCGATGAGCTCGAGAGGGTTGGGAATATGCTTGTTGTGCCATGCTTCATGTGTGTATTCACCGCGGTGCGGAACGCATCTTCCGTTCCCTCCATGAAATCTCTTCCGCCTCCGCCGTGACAGTGAATCTCCACGCCTCCGGGTACCACATACATACCTTTGGCGTCAAAAAGTTCGGCTCCGATAACGGCGAGGTCGCAGTTTGTCACTTCAAGAATCTTGTCGTCGCGCATAAGCACCGAGCCGTCCTTGAGCCATCCGGAGGGGGTGAGGATCTTAGCGTTTATAATCTGGGTAAGCATAGCAGTTACTTTTTGTTACAATTTATAGCACAAAGGTAAACAAAGATTACGAAAAAGCTACCTGCATTTACGAATTTCTGCATCCGGTCATATCATTATACCGTTCAGCGTATCCAGAGCATGGGGTTGAGCTTGGTGCGCTCCTTGCGGATCTCGAAGTGGAGAATGGCGCGGTTGTCCTCGTCGGGGTCGGTGAATATGGTGCCGATAGTCTGTCCGGTTTTCACTTTGTCGCCGTTTTTCACGCTTATGGCATCGAGATTGGCATATATGGTGAGGTAGTTGCCGTGGCGTATCATCACGATCGTGCCGTAGCCCGGCTGCTTGAAAGTAGCCGACACGGTGCCTTCAAACACGGCTCTCGCCTGTTTGGATGAGAGTGCCTCGATGTCAATGCCGGAGTTGTCGGTCTCAACATGGGCGAGCTGCGGGTGTTTCTGTCTGCCGAACCCTCGCACGATACGGTAATTGCCTGAAACGGGGAACAGCAGCTTGCCCTGATTGCTCTCGAACGAGCCGGAGAGGGCTCGGTCGGCGGCTGTCATGGTAGCGGGTTGAGTCTGTTTTGCCGGTGAAGCCGATTGTCCTGAGACTCCTGTTTTATTTTTGGTGTTTGCTGCCTGGCGCTTGCGCTCCTCCTCTTTGCGCTGCCGCTCGATACGTGCCTGCTCTTCGGCGATGATTTTGTCAAGCTCGCGGTCAAGGCGGCGCTGCTGCTCCTGCTTCTGCCTGAGCACAGTGCGCAGGCTGTTGCCTTCCGATTTCAGTTTGGCAACCACCTTGTCGGTCTCGGCTTTGGCGCTTTCGAGCTCATTGCGGGCGGTGTTGAGTTTCGACATCTGGATATTTCCGGCGTGACGCACCTTGTCAAGCTCGCTCTTGCGCTCTGCAAGGAGGGTTTCGGTAGCCTTGATGTCCTGCCATTTGCGCTTACGCCAACGGTCGAACTGCTGCATAGAGCGCACGTTGCGGTATGCTTGCGAGAACGAGCCGGACGAGAAGATGAAGGCGAGTGGACTCATGGACGCGCTCGTGCCCTGGAGCTTGCGGAGCGAGGCGATGTAGCTCTCGCGCAGAGAGGCAATGTGTGATTCAAGGGAGTTTATCGAATCGGTGATGGCTGATATGTGGCGGTTTATGGAATCCACGCCCACCTGAATCTTTGAGATTTCGGCTCCCTTAGCCTCTATCTCGCCGTTAAGACTGTTCAGGCGCGAAAGCTGTTTCTTAGTCTCGCGCGTATTGACATTGATTTTTTGCGTGGTTTCCTTAATCTGCTTCTTGGTATCCTGCTGCTCCTTGCGCACACTTGCCGCGCTGCGCTTCCGTTTTTTTGTCTGGGCGTCAGCGCCAAGAGCGCAGATAAGAATTATTATGGCAAAAATTTTTTTCCACATATCGCTTAGGTTTGATGAAAGCAAATGCCGGTATTACCTTGCCCCGCCCAGTATTCCGGTGATATCTGAGGGGTCGATAGGGGTGTATTTGCCGGACAGTTTTATCTCTCTCGGCTCCACCCCGTCATTCCATCTGGCTTTGCTCCATTGCCACTCTATAACGGCATTTATATCTTTTTTTGTTTTTTCCGATTGAATGTCAATCACCGTGCTCTCAGCCATATCGCCGAACGGGGTGCTCACCACGGAGGGATATGTGAGTGACACTTTGGTGACATCGCGGTTGTCGAACGAAATCTTAGCGAGCATATCTCCATTCATCTCCCTGCTCACCGACGCACCCACGGGCAGTACGCGCTGCGGAATATCAACCGGATGCCCGGTGAGAATATCCTGAACAGACGATGCGTTTAAGGGCATATCGGCAAGAAATCGCGAGATGTTCTGCCCGATATACTGCCGGTGCATCTTGTCAACCACCAGCACGCTGTCGTCTGTGGCATGAGCTACAAATACTTCCATTCCGAACACTTTTGCCGATACTGTGATGCTTGTGTCGCGAATCATGGTGACTGTCGCGCTAACCGACAGATTTGCCGGTGAGGAAACCTTGAGGTTTACCGGTACTCTCACCCTTGTCCATGCGGCAGGTGTATTCTGCTCCGTTTCCACAATCTGTCTGGTGCTTTTGCAGGAGTCGAGGCAGAGTGCGGCGACAATAAGTACGAGCAGCGGTAGTATCTTTCTCAGTGTCATTTGCTGAAATATGTTTTATACTTCACCTTTTTAGCGATCAGTTCATTGTCGGGCTCAAGCTCGAGAGCTTTTTTCCAGTGTGCGACAGCCTGACTGTAATATTGATTCATGAAGGAGATGTCTCCGGCATGGTCATATAGCTCAGCACTCGGTTCTTCAGTTTTTTCCAGCGCATCATCTATAATCTCCATAGCGCCACCGTAGTTTTTTTTCTTGAAGAGAACCCATGCGTAAGTATCGAGCGACGTCGCATCATCGGGTCGTTCGGCAACGACCCTCAGAATCATATCCTCGGCTTTGTCAAGGTCTCTGCCGGTGCAGGCGAGATAGTATGCGCAGTTGTTGAGGGCGGTTAGATTTGCCGGATTGAGTTCTATCGCCTTGTCGTAGAAGATAAACGCGCTGTCGGTCAGCTCGCGGGCATAGAAATTGTCACCGAGGGCGGTGTACAGCTCCGACCGTATTTCGGTATCGTTCGGATCGGCGATATTCAATGCCTTGCGCAGGTCTGCTTCCGCCTCCACGTAATCACCGGTCTGATTGAGGGCTGTTGCGGATAGCAGATAGCTCGTGGTGTTGTCCGGGAAAAAGTGCTGACCGCGTCGGGCGCTTCTGATGGCGCCTTTGAAGTCGCTGAGCCGTAGATAGAGTGATGTGAGCGCAAGCCACTGGTTCTCATCGTTGGGATCAAGGTCGAGTGAAAACTCAGCCTGCTCCGCCGCCTGCGCATAATCTTCTATGGCGATGAGATAGTCGCGGTAGAGATTTCTCACGGTCACATCATGCGGGTGCATTTCAAGAAGGCGAGAGAACATACGGTTGATGCGCGGATGCTGCACCGAGTCATTATAGAGCGCCGAGGTGTATTCGCGCAGAATCTCCACCTTTGGCTCGATGTCAAGATTCTCCTGCTCAAGAGCCCGGAAAATCTCGCGATCGTAGGCGATGCTGTCACCCTTCTGCTTGTAGAACATGGCGCGTGAGTAGTAGGCAAGCCCGTTGGAAGGGTCGATTTCCACCGCTTTATTATAAAAGGCTATGGCGGAGTCGGGTTGACCGAGCTGATTGAACACATCACCCGCAAAAATATTGTATTCGGGGGTCAGTGGGCTTGACATGAGCAATTTCCGCGCTTCATTGAGCATAGCGGCGGTGTCGTTCTGCATATACTGGAGCTGAATCTTGCGCGAGGTTATCTGAAGATTGGTGCCCTGCGCAATCTCAAGGGTGTCATACAGGCTGAGAGCTTTTTCTATATTCGATCTATCGCCGCTGGAGGCAAGCACTTCGGCATATCGCACGGCAAGTTCAGGGCGATCAGGCTGCTTATCATGCAGTCTGCCCCAGGTGCTTATGGCGTTGCCTCTCTCGCCAATCTGCGATGAGATTGCGGCATATAGCAGGCTGCTGTAGAAATCATCCGGTTCCTCATCCACATATCTGCCCATCAGCTCGTATCCCTGTGCGAGAGCCGCGCTGTCGCCGCGCGAGAGCATCATCATGTTGTACCCGTGTTCAAATCCGAGATAGGAGTCTTCCGGATTCAACTCATACGCTCTCTTGGTGAGCTCGTAGTATGAATCCCGGGCATCGGTGTTTTTCGCTCTCAGTGCTTCAAGGAAGATATAGTCTGATTTTGCCGGTTCACTTTTCGGCGCGGTTGATTTCTGCGCGCCGCAACCGGTGGCAATCAGGGAAATGGTGATAGCAATGAGTATTTGAAGCGGTTTAACCATCAGTATGTCTGCTCTTAGTTTGTGCCGGTGTGTCCGAATGCGCCGTCACCGCGCTCTGTCGAGTCAAGCTCTTTGGCGTGTTCCCATTCCACGCGGGTGTAGCGTGTGATGACCATCTGGCAGATGCGTTCACCGTTTGTGATAGTAAAAGGCTCGTTGGAGAGATTGATGACAATGGCACTTATCTCGCCACGGTAGTCGGAATCGACTGTGCCCGGTGTATTGACTAATGAAATGCCTTTTTTTAGCGCCAGTCCGCTGCGCGGTCTCATCTGGCACTCGTAGCCTACCGGCAGCTGAATGCGCAGTCCGGTAGGGCTAAGCGCTCTTTCCAGCGGACCGAGAGTCACCGGCTCGTCAAGACACGCCCTCACATCCATTCCGGCGGCATGGGGAGTTTCATACATGGGCAGTTCGTTGCCCGAACGGTTGATTATTTTGACCTTTACAGTATCCATGATACGTTGATATTTTCTATTTAAACTACAAAATTAGGCAAAAATATCTCAACTCTCCCATTTTATCTTATCCACCTCTCCTAAAAATGCCTAATGAATAGCTTATAAGTTGAAATTCGTAATCTCCCGAGCCTATTTTAACGCGGCATTGAGATAATCATATAGGGCGTGGGAGTGGAAAGGCGGCACATTGTCTTTGGTGATGTTGCCCGAACGGTCTATGAAGTAGCTGCTTGGGAATCCTTGCAGGTTCAGCCGGCTTATAATCGCGTCTGCCATCTCGTCGTCATTTATAAAGATATGAACGGCATTAGTGACGGCAGGCGCCAGTTCAGCCCATTGCTTTTGCTCTGATTTGAGCCACAGAACAGCGAATACCACATCTTTATTCTTGAAATGCGCTCTGATATCCTCACTCTCGGATAGAGATGCCCGGCAGGGTCCGCACCAAGTTGCGCTCACATCAAGATAAACAGGTTTGCCGGGATATGCTTTTCTCAGCCATTCAACCGGCTCGACATTTTCTATTGAACTTACGGTGCCATCCCGATACACTAAAATATCGGATTGTCTGATGCCGGAGAGGTCTATGGCACTCGCCGAGCTGCCAAAAACTCTGTCAAAATATGCGGAATCGGCAAAATCTCCACGGTGTGGCACGGTGTCATCTGCAAGCGCTACAAACATCAGATCGCGGATTCTGCCTTCAGGAGCGCTTTTCACTATATCCGGAAAATTCACGCACAATGCTCCGAGATGGTATGGAAAAATCATCAGCCGGGCATTGTTTTCATTGTAAATATCGAATATGCTGTCGGTAAAGAATGCTAATTGCTCATCTTTGTTTGCTCCGGTATAATCAATCGCAGCGTTGGCGAGTGTGAAGAGATTTTCGGTTCTCAGCATTTCGGCAGCCTCATCACTCAGACGATTGGTAGTGACATATTCATCAATTGTCTTTTGGGTATTATTCACCGCAGCCTTAAATTCAGGCATATAGACACTTAAAGGTGTGTCAGGAGACGGTAACCTCAGGTTATAGTAAATATTTGATATCGCTTTACGGGCGTGGGAGTATTCCTCATTGAGCGATGCATGGTCTCCGCTAAGATGAAAAACAACAGGAGATACTGATGCATCGATTTCAATATGAATGGAATCGCCCGGTTCAGCATAGGCGTAAACAAACTCTCTGTTGTAAACAATGGTGAATGTATGCGCTGAAGAATATGGTATCTTTGTGTTGAATGTGCCGGTGGAGTCAACATCAACAAATGCCCGAACAGACTTCTGGCTGAAATCACATTCATTTACTATAAGGCTCTTTCTCCCGTTATCCGCAATGCCTGAAATATGCCCTGTCACAGTTACCGAATCAGTTGGGACTGCTGCAACGGTGCCCCAGGTAAGCAAGCCTAAAATGTAAAGAGATATTCTCATAATCAATTGCTTAATCGGCTGAGGGGATATATTTTTCAAGGGTTGATAACAGATTGTCTTCCCATAGTCCGCGCTCCAGAACCGTGCCGTCCGGACCGAACAGGATTACTGTCGGCACTGCGGTGATATTGTACAGGTTCACCGGCTCATCGCCTCCGTTTACCCATATTTCCCACGGGAGTTCCATCTTCTGCGCTGCTTCGAGCGATTTTTCCGGTTCATCCCAGATAGTTACGCCGAGTATCTTCAGATTTTGATTCTTGTATTTTTCATACGCTTTTTTCAGAGTAGGCATCGCGGCTCTGCACGGTCCGCACCAGCTTGCCCAGAAGTCGAGCAGCACATAATCGCCGTGACCCACCACGTCGCTGAGTTTGTGCTCCACTCCATCGTATGCCACCGTGAAATCCTTGAATTTATTCCCGGGTTTCACAGCTTCCTGGTTTCTCCTGCGTATAAGGATATTCTGCACTCTCTGATAATTTCCGATCGCAGGATATTTATCAACAGTTGATTCTATTTCGGCTAAAGACAGATTGCCATGCCCCATGTTGAAATAATAGGCGCCTAAGATGTCGTTGCCATGGGTATTGATTTCTTGAAATATGGTAGATGAAAATTCCTTGAGGATGGCGCTGCGATCTTCATCGTTGGTCGCCGTCTGATACCGTTTGCCAATCTCCTGAATTTTATTATTGAAGGCTGATACACTGTCGTTGTAACCACCGGTGGACTCCCATGTGCGCTTTACTCCGTGCTCAATGTCTTCGACCTTTACATTGTGCAATATATCAGCGTCTGAAAGAATGAAAAGTCCGGCGTAACCTCCGGCTTCCAATGAAATGATTCCTTCCGGATATTTGTTACTTGCAAAGCAGACTGTATCGTCTTGTATCGGAAGGGAGTCTATAAGTTCTTTGGTGTCATAATTTAGCAGCCGCACGAAAGCTCCGTCTTTCTCACGCGGCAGAATCAGTTTGGTGGTATGCTGTGCATAGGCGGTGCAAGATGCAATCAGCGCAATTGATGCAAGTAATGTGTTTAGTTTTGTTTTCATATAAATAAAATAAATAAAAGGAAGCACTTTGACCTATATTTAACGGTCTAAGTGCTTCCTTATGCCTGAAAAATCAATTGAAAAGGCTCCAGCTCACAGTGAGTCCGGCCATAACGATGGCTACCATGGACATGAGCTTGATGAGGATGTTGAGGCTCGGACCGGAAGTGTCCTTGAACGGGTCACCTACTGTGTCGCCTACAACGGTTGCTTTGTGAACATCGCTGCCTTTACCACCGAAGTTGCCCTCTTCGATGTATTTCTTGGCGTTGTCCCATGCGCCGCCGGCGTTAGCCATGAAGATAGCGAGCACGAAGCCTGCGCTGAGTCCGCCGGTGAGCAGACCGATAACGCCCGGCACACCGAAGATAAGGCCGGTGAGGATAGGAACGATGATTGCGAGTAGAGAGGGAAACACCATTTCGCGCTGTGCACCCTTGGTGGAAATCTGCACGCAGCGTGCGTAGTCAGGCTCAGCCTCGCCGGTGAGAATACCTTTGATTGTACGGAACTGACGGCGAACTTCCTCTACCATGTGAGATGCTGCTCTGCCTACGGCGTTCATTGTGAGACCGCAGAACAGGAATGCCATCATCGCGCCGATAAACATACCTGAGAGTACCATCGGATTCATGAGGTTGACATTATAAGCCATCATGAAGTCGGTGAAATTGGCGCTTTCCAAAGGAATATTTGTGGTTTCTTCGCTGAGTGAGGTACCGATCTGAATGAATTCGGTGCCTATGCGGTGCAAGCCGATACGTATTTCCTCGATATATGAAGCGAGGAGGGCAAGACCGGTAAGGGCGGCTGAGCCGATAGCGAAGCCTTTGCCGGTAGCGGCGGTGGTGTTGCCTAGAGAGTCGAGCGCGTCAGTGCGTTTGCGCACCTCGGCACCTAGTCCGCTCATTTCAGCATTGCCGCCTGCATTGTCGGCAATAGGACCGTAAGCGTCTGTTGCGAGCGTGATTCCGAGAGTTGAGAGCATTCCCACGGCTGCGATGCCTATGCCGTAGAGCCCCCATGAGATATTTGCGAAGTCAAAACCGGAAGCGAGCCAGTAAGACAGGATGATGCCGGCTACAACCGCGATGACGGGCACTGCTGTTGAAATCATGCCGAGACCAACACCGGAGATGATGACTGTTGCGGGACCGGTCTGACCGCTCTCTGCGAGTTTCTTGGTGGGCTTATAAGATTGTGATGTGTAATACTCGGTAGCTCTGCCTATTATGATTCCTACGAGCAGACCCACGACTACTGCGAGTGAGATGTTCACCCAATTGGGAATCTGAAGCAGGTAAAGAATGCCGAAAGTGGCGGCAATAATGAGTATAGAGCTGAGATTTGTGCCCGCGGCAAGAGAATTGAGCAAGGTTTTCATTGTGGCGTTCTCTTTGGTTTTAACCGCGAAGATACCGATGATAGAAAGAACGATACCTACGGCTGCTATAAGCATCGGAGCGAGAACAGCTTTAATCTGAAGTGCCACAGCCTGGTCTGTTGTAAATTCAGTGCTTACCATTCCGGCACCGGCGGCAGCTCCGAGAGCTGCGGTGGCAAGAATTGAGCCGCAATAGCTTTCATATAGGTCAGCTCCCATGCCGGCAACATCACCCACATTGTCGCCCACGTTGTCAGCGATAGTGGCGGGGTTACGGGGGTCATCTTCGGGGATACCTGCCTCTACTTTACCAACGAGGTCTGCGCCAACGTCTGCCGCTTTGGTGTAGATGCCGCCGCCTACGCGCGCAAATAGAGCTTGAGTGGATGCGCCCATACCGAAGGTGAGCATGGTAGTGGTGATCATGGTGAGTTTGTGGGTGCCGTCTGCCGGCTCTATCCAGTTCAGAAGTATGTACCAGAAAGAGATGTCAAGCAATCCGAGACCAACCACAACAAGACCCATCACCGCACCGCTTCGGAAAGCCACACGGAGTCCGGCATTGAGTGTCTGGCTGGCGGCATTGGCAGTGCGGGCTGAAGCATAAGTGGCTGTCTTCATGCCGAGGAAGCCCGCGAGACCGCTGAAGAAACCGCCGGTGAGGAAAGCTACAGGCACCCATGGATTCTGGAGACCGAAACCGTATGCCATGATTGAGAACAGTACCACGAGACCGATAAATACCAGACCTACGATTTTGTACTGCTGCTTGAGATAAGACATCGCACCCTGGCGCACATAAGAGGCGATTTTGCGCATGGTGGGGGTGCCCTCATCCTCGCGCATCATCTGCCGGTAGAAATACCATGCCATCAACAGCGCGAGAATTGAAGCTGCGGGCACGATCCAAAATAGCATTTGATCCATTGAAATAAATATGAATTGGTTATAGATTTTCGGTAAAAGCGTCAATACTGACGCATATTATCGCCAAAATTAATAAAAAACAGATTCACTGGCAAAATAAAATCAAGGATAGTGGCATATTTAACCGGCTTATACAATAAGAGATATATGAACTTTAGTTGCGGTTCGGGTGTTTAATCGGTATAACTATAAAACTATACAACTATGGACATTCAGGACATCATCAGCCAGCTCACAGCTAAATTCGGTGACAATTTCGACATTTCAAAGGTTACCGATGCACTAAAAGGTATAGACCTTAAGAATCTCGACTCTTCTCAGATTCTTTCAAAACTGCACGCCGACGGTCTGCTCAACAACTTGAATCTTGACAGTGTTAAGGGCGGCGTTCTTGACGGTCTTAAAGATAAGGC
>CAMWUZ010000043.1 GCA_947177595.1 uncultured Porphyromonadaceae bacterium
GAATATGAATTATTATGCAAAGTTAAATAAAATCATATAAATCCGTGCAGATTAGTCAACAATCCGGGAGAATAATGCGTTTTACGGGTAAATATCAACTCAAACACAACTATTGAATATGGAAGACTCTAAGAAAGTGGCTCAAGAAGCCGCACAGGTAAGCGTTGACGCAGCGAAACTCGCCGCTCAGGAAGAAATAGCCGCAGCCAAGGCACAGGCTAAAGAGACAACCGCAGCCGCAAAAAGTGCTTTTGAAGCGACCAAAGAGCAGGCAGCCGCTCAGGTTGCAGCCGCTCAGGATAAGCTCAATGATATTATGGGACAGGCAAGCGACAAGTTTGCCGATATCAAGGAACAGGCGAGTGAAAAGATGGGGAGCTTTACTGATAAGCTCAAAGATGTAGCATCTGACCTGCTCGAAAAGGGCGCCAATGCCGCCCACAATCTTGCCGACAAACTGAAAGACTAAGTTAAATTAATATCAAAATAGCCTCGCAGGGAGCGTTACCGCTTGTCTGCGAGGCTATTTATATTCTAAAGACGGTGAATCAGAGGACGGGTAGGATGTCGATTTCTGCGATTACTGCCGGGGCTGAGTCAGCAGTAGCAACCGGAACAATCCTTATATATTTGGTATTGACTTCCTTTGGAAGCACAAACAGTCGCGGTGTGGGGTCGTTAATGAGATTACCGAGCTCCCATTCGGCTATTTGCTTGAATTTCTTACCATTGTCGCTCACCTCTATTTTAGCTCTTGACACAGCTCCCTTTGCAGAAGGGACAGGAGTGTAAACAAGCGCACCAATAGGGAGCTTAGAGCCGAGATTTATAACGAGCGATGGCTCATCCTCAGTAGCTGTCCATGCAGTTCCGGCTTTGTTGTCAAACGCTTCATTTCCTTTTCCCGTTGATTGGAAACGGCTCTTGGCATATCCGATTTTCTCTTCAAGAACCGAGCCGGCTGTACCGTCATCAAGTATAGCCACGGCTTTCAGTATTTTGCCTTCAACAAGCAACGAATCAGGGAATACCGGGCTTCCCGCTCCGGGAGTCGTGCCGTCAAGGGTATAGTGCACCTTGTAGGGGTTGAACATAGCCGATGAAATAGATTTTGGCGCTCTGTGCCAATTAAACTGAGAGCTTTTTGGATTTATACGCACTATGCCTTCCGCGTTCCGGTTGCTTTCGAGCTGAGGCGCACCAGCCTTATAATAATGTCCGGATATGAGTGATATCTCCGGCTGGAGTCGCGACGACCCAATCTTTATTCTGAATTCGCTTGCCGTAATATCGGGGAAACGGAGAATGCGTTTGTGTCCGATATTGGTTGCTTTTGCCACCGGCTGCCATTCGCCGTTGATTTTGGCTTCAAGCGTGTGCTCCTCCACTCTCTCGCCGCTCTTGTCAATCGGTTCCTTGAGGACTATACGGTTTACGGTGACAGCCTTGGGAAGAGTAACGGTGTATGTCGGGAATTTATCACCGGGATTTATCTCAGAGTCAATTTTTGCCCCAGCAAAGAGGTCGGTGGAGTAAGTAGCATTTATTCTTCTGCCGACTTCCTTGAGAACACTTACATCAATCGAGTCAAATTCGCCATTTTGCGCGGGCGGTATATTAAGAAGGAGAACTGCATTGCCTCCAACAGAACGCTCATATATATCATACACCTCATCGGCACTGCGCACCCGCTGGGTTTTGTTATCTCTGTAAAACCAGCCTTCGCGGATAGATGTGTCGGTTTCAGGATACTGATAATGGAGGTATTTGGCATTCATTAGCTTCTGACGCGAACCAAGATCTTGCTCGGTGAGGTCACCGAACTTGCCCATTGTATCAGGGTCAGCCATGTAAGGTACAATATTCCATTCTGTTTCTCTGGTATTACCGGCTTCATTGCCACACCATCTCACATCCTCGCGACCGAACACCACAGCATTGGGGGCGACTGTGTGAATGAGTTTTTTCCATGCCGCATAGTCGTATGTCTGACCACCTTTGCGCTTTGGATGAGCTCCGTCAAACCACACTTCATCTATTGGTCCGTACTCGGTTAGAATCTCAAACAACTGGTTGAGAAAATATTCATTGTAGTCATCCACCACAAATTCAAATGTGGTCTTATTTTCAAATGGTCTCCCCTCTACAGGGCGCGGAATAGTGCGAAGCGTCTTCGGGCTGAGATTGCCATACAGCCCCTCTTCATTTTCAATATGATAAAGGTCAGCCGGAGAGAGATAAACACCCAGTTTCATGCCATATTTATGCGCAGACTCCGACAACGATTTCAAAATATCTCCGTTACCGTTCATAAAAGGCGAAGACATGATGCCGTGCTTTGTATATCGGCTCTGCCAAAGCACATAACCGTCATGATGCTTGACCGTGAGGATAATCATCTTCATTCCTGCATCTTTCATAGCCTTGACCCACTGGTCTGTATCCAGCCCTGTGGGATTGAACAACGCGGGGTCTTCCTTCCCTGTTCCCCACTCCATTTTAGTGAAAGTATTTGGACCGAAATGCACGAATGCAATAAATTCACGGTCAAGACCTGCCATCTGATTACGGGAAGGAATAACATGTGCAGCCTTAGCGATTATCACTTCGGGAGTATCCTCCGGATTAATCTTGATAGTATTTGCAAAGGGTATTGTATCCTGATCCGCAACCGCCGGCAGAGCACAGAGCAACCCAATTACTGAGGCAAATATTTTATTCATGGTTATAGATAATTTTATGTTATAGCACAAAGATAAATAAAAAAGAGGTTATGCCGACATATGACACAACCTCTTTAATGTTTTTTATTTTCCTGTAGATTAGCCCGGGAAAATAGCTTCGCTGGGACAAACTTCCGCACAAGAACCGCACTCAATGCAAGTGTCGGGATCGATGTGGTAGATGTCGCCTTCAGAAATAGCCTCTACGGGACAAACAGGAAGACAGGTGCCGCAAGCGACGCATTTGTCAGAAATAACGTATGCCATAATTGCAATTGGATAATTTAGTTATACGAATAGTATTAATACGTTGCAAAAGTAGAAAGAATCTTTGAACCTGCAACATCCGCACCATTTTTTTCTTACAATTTCACTAAATCCATTCCTTTAGTGATAGCCTGACGGTTGAGATCAAGAAGGTGATGATGTCGTGCCGGAAGCACCTTTTTCAATCCGGTCATCACACTTTCCAACGGCACTACGGGTCTGATTTTCAACAGTGCGCCAAGCACAATCATATTGTACGTCTTAGCATTTTTAAAATCAAACGTCGCTTCCATCGCATCAACTTTATAAACATTGATATCGGTACGTGTCGGAGAACGATGAATACCGTATGAATCATAAATCAGGGTTCCGCCGGGCTTAACCTTGCTTTCAAATTTGTCAAGGCTCTGCTGATTGAGAATCACCGCAGTATCAAAGGTGTCAAGCACCGGTGAACTAATCTGTTTGTCGCTGAGAATAACGGTGACATTTGCAGTGCCGCCACGCTGCTCGGGACCGTAAGATGGCATCCATGTGACTTCCAGATTATCGGTGAGAGCAGCGTAAGCAAGAATCTTACCCATTGACAACACTCCCTGTCCTCCAAATCCGGCTATGATTATCTCTTCTTTCATTATTCTTCATTTTTAAGATCACCGGGAGGATAAGCTGGGAACATATTCTCCACCATCCATTCATTGGCTTTAGCCGGAGACATTTTCCAGCCGCTATTGCAGGTGCTCACCACCTCTACCACCGATGTGCCTTTACCCGCGAGACTGTTTTCAAATGCCTTGCGTATCGCCTGCTTTGTCTTACGGACTGTAGCCGGCGTGTGAACGCTCTGCCTGGTCACATAGCAGGTACCAGGTAGCTGCGCGAGCAATTCGGTAATTTTGAGAGGATAGCCATTAAGGTCAACCCTTCTTCCGTATGGAGTTGTAGATGTGGTCATTCCTTCAAGAGTAGTAGGTGCCATCTGCCCGCCTGTCATGCCGTAGATTCCGTTATTTATAAAAATAATGGTGATGTTTTCGCCTCTGTTAGCGGCATGGATAGTCTCAGCAGTACCAATTGCAGCCAGATCGCCATCACCCTGATATGTAAATACCAGACGGTCGGGATTAAGGCGCCTGACAGCGGTCGCCACCGCGGGAGCTCTTCCGTGAGCTGCCTCAATCCAGTCAACATCAATATAGCTGTATGCAAAAACAGCACATCCCACCGGAGCTATGCCTATGGTCTTGTGCTCTACTCCCATCTCTTCAATCACCTCTGCCACAAGACGGTGAACCACTCCGTGGCTACATCCCGGGCAGTAGTGCATATTATTGTCGTTCAAGAGTCTCGGCTTGCTGTAAACCAGATTCTCCGGACGTTTTATATATTCGTTATTCTCCATCTGCTTTTATTTGGATTTGAGAAAGCGGTCTTCAAACGCATCAAGCACCTCCTGCGGATTGGGAACAATACCTCCGAGACGACCGAAATGATAAACGGGCACTCTGTCTTTAGCCGCCATGCGCACATCTTCGATCATCTGCCCCGCATTAAGCTCCACAACGAGAATTCCTTTTACCTTTTTACTCAATTCCGAGATAATCTCTTCGGGGAAAGGCCACAGTGTTACAGGACGTACAAGACCAATCTTTATGCCCCGTTCTCTCGCATCTTCAATGGCCTTGAGGCATATACGGGCTATAGAGCCGAATGCCACAATTAGATATTCCGCATCTTCAGTGTGATACTCCTTGTATCTAACCTCGTTGCGCTTAATCAAATCATAGGTCTGCTGGTAGCGCCTGTTGTTCTCCTCCATTTTATAGCTATCCAGCTCCAAAGTGGTGAGAACATTAGGTTTTCTCCACTCCGGACGACCGGTCACAGCCCAGGGGCACTGCTCCGCAATCTCCTGCTCGGTTCTTCTCGGACGCGCGGGCGGAAGGACAACCTTCTCCATCATCTGACCCACAATACCGTCGGCAAGCATCATTACAGGTGTGCGGTATTTGAATGCAAGGTCAAAGCCAAGTCCAACAAAATCCGCCATTTCCTGAACCGTAGCCGGGGCAAGGACTATAAAATGATAATCGCCGTGTCCGCCTCCCTTAGTAGCCTGAAAATAATCTGCCTGCGAGGGGTGGATGGTTCCGAGACCGGGACCGCCTCTCATCACATTGACAACAAGAGCCGGCAGCTCTCCGGCAGCTATATATGAGAGCCCCTCCTGCATGAGACTGACTCCCGGACTTGAAGATGAGGTCATCACAGCTTTACCTGTGGAAGCGCCGCCATATACCATATTGATAGCCGCGACCTCGCTCTCTGCCTGAAGCACAACCATACCGGTGGTTTCCCACGGCATCAATTCCTCAAGAGTTTCGAGCACTTCGCTCTGAGGGGTTATAGGGTAACCGAAGTAACCGTCCACTCCGTATCTCACGGCTGCGTGGGCGATTGCCTCATTACCTTTCATCAGTCTAACTTCTTCCATTTTTCTTTCTGGGGAAAATACCATAGAACTTCTACCTTTCAGGCATTAGACGATAAACTGCGATGCAGCCATCAGGACACACGGCGGCACAAGCGGCACACCCTATACAAGCCTGTGGATTGGAAGCAAACGCAAAATGGTAGCCACGGTTATTTACCTCTTTGGGCTGGAGAGAAAGAACCTGCACGGGGCACGCAACCACGCATAGGTCGCAGCCCTTACAGCGCTCAGAGTTAATATCAACAGCTCCTTTAGCTTTTGCCATATCGGTTTTTACCGTTTAAATATTAGTTTTATTCAGTAATGCAAAATTACATCTTTTTTTAGATAACAATGTTATTTAACACATAGTTAACCTATGGCACACTAAATGGTAAAATGTGCGATTATTCTCAAGAACGCAGCTGAGTAACCCTAACTTTCTTATTTTTAAGCCTCTGACCTTCCGCGCTCTTAACAATATCCCTGATTTTATCGGCAGGAACTGCTGCTATTGCCTCGTGATCATACACGTTTATCTTACCTATCTCAGCTGATTCAAGCGGTGTGTTAGCGATAAGAAAACCTACAATATCACCTTTTGACACCTTTTTCTTACGACCGATATTGAAATGAAGCGTCGCTATGTCAGAGCCACGACTGCATTTTTCAACCACTGGCGGAAAATAATCTCTATCCCACTCAACGTAGTCGGGAATCGAGTCTGCCTCGGAGGTTATTACATATACGGTGCCATCCGCACCATTTCGGGCGGTTCTGCCGTTCCTGTGAATCCAATTTTCGGCGGCTGGAGGAAGATGATAGTGTATAACAGCGTCAACCCCCTCAATATCAAGACCACGTGCAGCAAGATCAGTAGCGACAATAGTATCGACAGTACCGTTTTCAAATAGATTAACCGCCATCTGCCTATCATGCTGCTCCAGTCCGCCATGATACAACACCGCAGGCATATGGTATTTCTTCAAATAGTTATACAGACGCTCGGCACTTTCGCGATGATTGACAAAAATCATCGTTTTTTTCTGAGGAATCGCGCAAAGCAGGTCAACGAGTGTCTGCGCCTTATCTGTCGCGGGACTTTCCACATGAACTTTCTGAAGATTCAGCGATGTGCCATTGCTGTAGTCAATTTCCTGCCAACCGGATTGAGGTAAATAATCCGGTAATTGCGCGGCGATAGTTGCGGAAGTTAGCAGGATACGCTTTAGTGAGGGCATTTTCCGCACTATTTTTTTCATATCCGCTTCAAAACCGAGTTCCACGCATTTATCATATTCATCCAATACCAATAATCCGGCATCAGATAGAGAGATTGTGCCACGGTTCAGATGATCAAGGAGTCTTCCAGGGGTAGCGACAATGATATCCGGTAACGGTGAAAGGGTATTTTTTTCATCTTCCATCTTGTGCCCTCCATACAGAGACACCACCTTATAACCTACTGCCGCACCTTTTACTACCGCGGCAATCTGGAGCACCAGTTCGCGGGATGGGGCAATTATCACTCCCTGTACTCCCCTGCCCGGCGCTCCGATATGCTTAAGTAGATTAATGACGAAAGCTATTGTCTTGCCTGAACCGGTAGGAGCCGCTAGACGTATTTTTGAAGCATCTGACGCAGCCAGTTCAAGCTGCATCGGCTTGAGGGCTGTTATGCCGAGCCGAGCCGAGATATTAGATAGTATTTCTTGTTCGTTCATACAAATATAAGCGTCAAATCCGATTAAAGTTTTTCTTACGCCTGACAAAATATTGCCAAAGAATGCTAATCGGTTTATTCGGTGACACTTTCAGAATATCCTCTTGCGGGTGATTATTGTATAATTTACGCATATCGGCAAAATCTCTGTGAGCTCCAATTACAGCTGATGCATTCTTGAAATCCAACACCAATAAAAATTTCAGCCAGGCGATTGTATCAAGTAACCGGCGCACAAACAACCTTGACCGCCGAATACTATCGGGAGAATTTTTATGGAGCATCAACAGATTGTTCCGAAAATTAAGATAAGTTTTCTTGGGATTCTCAGCGGGCAGACTTCCCCCACCGAGATGATATACCTGCGATTGCGGCACTACAGCAATATCATATCCGAGCAATCTGATGCGCCAACAGAGATCAATCTCCTCCATATGGGCAAAAAACTCCTTGTCGAGTCCACCGGCTCTCCTATATACTTCGGTGCGAACCATCATGGCGGCTCCACTTGCCCAAAACACACTCATGGGAGTGTCATACTGCCCGTCATCACTTTCTACCGTGTCAAAGATTCTTCCGCGACAATACGGGTAGCCATGACGGTCAAGAAAACCGCCGCAAGCCCCTGCATGCTCAAATTTATCCGGATTATCAGCCGACAGAATCTTGGGTTGAGCCGCCCCTACTTCCGGATGGGTCTCCATGTAATCAAGCAGCGGAGTCACCCAATCATTTTTTACCTCGACATCAGAGTTGAGCAGCACGCAATACGGTGTATCGACAAGATTGATCGCTTTATTATATCCTTCGGCAAATCCATAATTTTTTTCAAACGCGATAATGCGTATCTGAGGATACTCCTTATTAATATATGCTATAGAGCTATCTGTGCTTCCATTATCGGCAACTACCAATCGCGCCGATTCCGGTAGAAATCTCGCTACTGAGGGGAGAAATCTTTTCAGCAACTTCTCTCCATTCCAATTCAATATAATTACAGATACCTGAGCATTCATGACATTATGTTTCCTTCGACTTCCTCATTAGAATAATCACCGATACGAACATCCACTATAGTGTTTGCCAAAGTCGTATCGGCTGGTAATTTCACTTTAAGGTAATTGTCTGTAAAACCCCACATGAAACCGTCCTTGCTCGAATGCTCGACAAGCACCTTGCGAACCGTTCCATTATATTTCGATGCGAATTCCGTGAGTTTCCGGTCGGAAACCTCAAGCATTTTCCTGACTCGCTCATGCTTATCCTGCTGCGAAACAACATGAGGAATCTCAAGTGCGCGAGTACCCGGACGCTCGGAATATGGAAAAACATGGAGACGACTGATAGGCAAACTGCTGACAAAATCGAGAGAATTGATAAAACGCTCCTCGGTTTCGCCACGGGCGCCGACAATTAAATCCACGCCTATAAAGGCATCCGGCAACACTTCCTTTATTTTCTCAATACGGTGACGGAAAAGCGCGGTATCATAATGACGACGCATGAGTTTCAGCACCTCATCGTCACCACACTGAAGGGGGATATGGAAATGGGGCATGAACGCACGCGAAGAAGCTACCCATTCAATAATTTCATCCGTGAGCAGATTCGGTTCTATGGAGGATATACGGTAACGGTCAATTCCCTCCACTTTATCAAGTTCTTTTATAAGATCAAAAAAACTCTCGTCGGAACCGTTGCCGAAATCACCAATATTAACGCCGGTAATCACAATTTCCTTAGCTCCGGCTTCGGCTGCTTCTTTTGCTTTTTCAACCACACTCATTACAGAACCGGAGCGGCTTCTGCCACGAGCCATCGGTATTGTGCAGTAGGAACAGAAATAGTCGCATCCGTCCTGCACTTTCAGAAACCAACGAGTGCGATCACCACGAGAACATGAGGGGTTAAACTCCCGAATATCCTTGGCGGGAGTCAGCATCATCATGCGGGTGCGCTCATTCAGCCACTGCTCAACATAACCGGCAAGTTTGAGCTTACGATCGATTCCAGCAACAATCTCTACCCCGGGAAGCGCGGCTACCTCATCAGGTTTCAACTGGACATAACAACCTGTAACCACAATTGCGGCATCTTTCCATTTACGCGAAAAAGCCCGTATTGTCTGACGGCACTTCTTGTCTGCAAGCTCGGTGACAGAACATGTATTGACAATCACAATATCGGGAACTTCTCCAGGATTTGCCCGCCGGATGCCTTTATCTTCAAGCATCGAAGCAATAGTTGAAGTCTCGGCAAAATTCAACTTACAGCCGAATGTATGATAAAAAGCCTTCAAAGGCTCGGGATTGCAATAGTTATTATGCATAATGAGTGCAAATTTAATTAAAAATCCGCACTCATTAATATTATTCTTTGACAGAGGTTATTTCAGCAACGAATTGAGATATGCGCTGTCCGGTTTTGACTGAACGACATCATAACCTTTTTCACGAGCCTCTTTAATTCCATCATTCATTTGCTGAAGATTCTCTTTGAGGGCAGCAAACACAGTTTCGGAAACATTGATCGATGCACCATCGGGTATATCACAAACAAGATTACCATCCACTTCTTTTACATTTTTGTAAAAACGATATATCGCGATCTTTGCATCGGCAAGCATCTCACTATTTACATCAGCAGAATCTCTATTCAATATAATTGAGCTCAAAGCCTCTATATCAACATCAATAAATGCACTGCTATCAATATCAATAACCTCCGGCGTTATCTCCAAAGAATACGCAGCAACCATATCATCTGTCTGAGTCGTTGTCTTACCTGAGCATCCTGTCATCGTCAGCACAATAGCGGGGATTAAACCCAATAAAAATCTGTTTATAATAATCATATAAATGAATAAGTATGTATGCCGCAAATATATAAACTTTTAACTAACTCTTATTAAAAATGAACATTTTTATACAGTTAGAAG
>CAMWUZ010000044.1 GCA_947177595.1 uncultured Porphyromonadaceae bacterium
CTCACCCCCCCCTCCGTCCCCCACCCCCCCTCCCCAACCCCCCCCACACCCCCCCCCCCCACCCCACCCCCCCCCCCACCCCCCCCCCCCCCCTAAAATCATGTAACTTATTGATACCTTTATGCATCAATTAATATATTTGATGTATTATAAACCTATCATACCATCTACCATGACAAAAATCAAATCACTGATTGCTCTCGTGCTATTTGCCATCTGCTTTACTGCAAACGCGCAGACCTATAAAGTTGAAGGCACTGTAACAGATTCTACAGGCACACCTGAACCGTATGTGACCGTTCGCATCTTTCAGATGCCGGACTCTATTAAGCCAATCACTGTTCTGACCACTGAGGATAACGGAAATTTCACCAAGCAACTGAACGAACCGGGTAGCTACAAACTATCGGTGTCAAGTGCAGGTAAAAAGAGTGAATCATGGTCATTCAAACTCACCGACCGGAACCCTGCCGCGCATTGCATGATAATCATGGAGGATGCCAACGAACTCGGGGAAGTCGTTGTCGAGGCTAACAAACCGCTAATATCACGGCAGATAGATCGAATTGCCTACGATGTACAAGCCGATCCTATGTCTAAAACCAATATGCTTGAGGAAACACTCCGAAATGTACCTCTTGTTAGTGTTGACCCCGACGGGACAATCAAAATCAAAGGTTCTACAGACTTCAAGATCTATAAGAACGGAAGAGTCAACAGGGCGTTCACAAACAATTCCAAGGAGATTTTCAAAGGACTACCGTCAAGTATGATTAAGAAAATTGAAGTAATCACCGATCCCGGAGCAAGGGAAGACGCAGAAGGTGTCGGTATGATTCTCAATATTGTAACTATGGAAAACACCATTATCAAAGGTATATTGGGAACTGTAGGACTTTCATATAATTCCAGCTCGAACACTCCAAATCCTAATGCATGGCTAACCACACAGATTGACAAGGTTAACCTCTCGGCTTTCGCAAACTTCTCTGCCTACCCGCGACGCAGCAACCATCAGGTTCATACCACTAATCGTACTTTTGATAATTCAGACAACAATACGGATGAACGCACGGAACAGAAAATCTCGAGTAATGGCACCAACGTTGGCATAGAAGCCAGCTATGATATTGACAAGTTAAACCTTATCACTGCCGAATTCAGCGCATATATCTCAAACAAAAAAACCATGCAATGGTTTGATTTCGGGCTCTTTGAGCCGGATAAAACTCTTATTTATAGCTATTCCGCAGACGGACTCATCAAACCTGACAGGTCCCACTGGCTCGGGGGTAGCCTTAACTATCAGAGACTCACACGCAGAGAAGGTGAGAAGATTATCCTTTCCTATCTGGTTTCCGGAAACGGAAGAAATTATACATGGCTTAACGACTATGAAAACATTACCGGAAATATGCCATACAACTACACAGGTGTACACACCACTTCCGACGCCACATTTCTTGAACACATAGTGCAGCTTGACTGGACAAGACCGCTCACCGACAAGCAGTCGCTTAATATAGGAGCCAAGTATATCTACCGCGACAACAACAGCAAAGCGGATCAGGAATATGTGGGCACAGACAATAGAGTACACACCGATTTTACACATACCACTCAGGTTGGAGCGGCATATTTCGACTATCTCTACAACACTGCCAAATTCGGATTCAGAGTGGGACTCAGATATGAATTCTCACGCCTTGCTGCTGAGTTCGCCGACAAATCGCAGCCCGCATTCCACTCCAATCTATCTGATTGGGTTCCCAATGCGGCTATCGGATACATGATTAACCAAAACAATTCAATGCGTCTGACATACAGCACATATATCAACCGACCCGGCATAACATACCTTAACCCCATGGTTAACCGTTCTCCCCAATCAATATCATACGGTAATCCGGACCTCGGCAGTGTGCGCAATCAATCGCTCAACTTCAATTACAGTTTTTTCACCCGAAAAGTTAGTGTAGATGCCAATTTTGGTTATTCATTCGCCCACAATGCAATCATTGACATCAAGGATATTGATGGCGACGTACTCATTAACACATTTGCAAACGGCGGAAGAAACAAATCTTATTCCGGAAACATATATATCCAGTGGCAGGCTTCTAAGAAAACCACATTGATGCTAAACGGAGGCACAAGATATTCCGACTATGCGAATCCACACCCGGGAAAAGATATTTTCGGAAACGAAATAAAAGCCTATAGTGCTAACGGATGGAGCACCAATCTATACTTCCGACTTACTCAGAGACTCCCCTGGTCTGTCAACCTGTCCGCTTATATGTCATACTACTCCGGTAATCCGGGACTTTACAGCATTTTCAAAGCTGTCGGAGCATCAAAAATCGGTCACGGACTTTCACTCCAGAAAACCCTGCTTAAGGAAAACCGACTGGCATTGAGACTGTCTGTAAGCAATCCCTTCGGACCCGGAAAATCCAAGTATTCATCATATATGATCAATGTGCCTTACAACAGTGAGTCCTATTCGGTCACTTCAAACAATCGTTCGGTTTCTTTAAGCGTTTCATACCGATTCGGTAAACTTAATTCTCAGGTCAAAAAAGTCAGGAGTGCATCAAGCAACGACCTCATTGGAGGTCCCTCCAAATAAACTCACATTTCATACATAAACCTTTTTGCCGCGCACCCGCATTTGCCCGTGCGCGGCGTTTTTTATAAACTGATATTAATCTCATTTAATTTTATTATTTTTGCGCTGACATGAAACTTATTGAGTTGAATATTGATAAAATAATCGCTCTGTGCCATAAGTACAGGGTAGCAAAGCTATGGGTATTCGGCTCTATACTCACACCGCGTTTTAATGACAACAGCGATGTTGATTTCTCTGTTGATTTCGATTCAGAAGCGATCAGGCGCGAAGGAATAGACTGGGCGGATACTTTCTTCGATTTCATGCATGAGCTTGAAGATGTCATAGGACGTAAAGTGGATTTGGTTTGCGATGACTCGGTTTCAAACCCTTATTTCCGCAAGCAGCTTAACTCTACTAAAAAACTCATTTATGGATGAGAAAGTAGCTAAATATATCAGCGATATGCTTCAGGCTATTTCCGAAATCGAACTGGCACTTGATCGTTTCGGAAAGCAGTATGATAATTTTGAATCAGATGTGGTTTTTCGCAAGTTTGTTGAACGCAATATTGAAATAATGGGAGAAGCCATGAACCGAATCTTAAAAATTGATTCTTCCATCAATATCACATCGGCGCGTAAGATTGTGGACACACGAAATTATGTTATCCACGCCTATGACTCATTAAAACCGGATATTCTATGGGCTATTGTTGTTAATCACATCCCTCGGTTGAAAAATGAGTTATCGGTTCTATTGAATCAATAGGGTGCAATCGGGCAAAACCCCGGTTCTTTGCTTTTCTCAACATACATTTAACCCTCGCAATCCACCCGCATTTGCCCGTGCGCGGTGTTTTTATTAATTTTGCACCATGGCTCGATTACTTGCGATTGACTATGGCAGGAAGCGTTGCGGCATTGCCGTAACCGACCCTATGCGCATTGTTGCCACAGGGCTTCCGACAGTGTCAACAGCTCAGCTCATCTCGTTTATAAAGCAATACCTCACCGCAGAGCAGGTTGATGCAATTATAGTAGGACATCCCAAAGATATGCACGGCAATGATTCCGAATCAATGAATTATATCCGCCCCGGCATCGACCGCCTGCGCAAAGAGCTCCCGGCAACGGAAATTATTTTCTGGGACGAACGCTTCACCTCGGTTCTCGCCCATCGGAGCATGATTGACTCCGGAATGAAGAAAATGCAGCGGCGTCAGAAAGGCATCGCCGATGAAATGGCGGCGGTTATTATCCTCAACAGCTATCTTGAAAGTAGAAAATATAACGAATCATGAAATTACCCGTATATCTCTACGGTCACCCCGTACTCCGAAACAAATGCAATGATGTCACACCCGACTATCCCGAGCTCAAAAAGCTGCTCGACGATATGTTTGAAACCATGTATGCATCCGAGGGGGTAGGACTTGCCGCTCCGCAGATAGGACGCAACGACCGCATTGTCGTTATTGACGCATCTCCGGTAGCCGACCAGTTTCCCGAGTGCGAGGGCAGGAAAATGACCCTGATTAATCCCGAGATTGAAATACTCGACGGCGACCCTGTTACACGCTCAGAAGGATGCCTCAGTGTGCCCGGACTCAGTGAAAATGTTTCACGAGTTGAAAACATTCGCCTCAAATGGCTTGACGAAAACCTCACTCCGCGCGAAGAGGTCATCACCGGATTCCTTGCGCGAATCGTACAGCATGAATGTGACCATCTTGACGGCACACTCTACATCGACCGCATCTCACCCATACGCAAGCAGCTAATAAAAGGCAAACTCAACAGCATTCTCACCGGACGTACTGCCTGCGACTACCCTGTGAGATACGCACCAAAGAAAAAGTAATATCAACTCCCCTCACACAATACTATCACTATGGCAGACGATAAAAAAATCATCTTCTCGATGGTTGGAGTAAGCAAAACTTACCCCCCGCAGAAGCAAGTGCTTAAAGACATATATCTCTCTTTCTTTTACGGAGCGAAGATCGGTATTATCGGTCTCAACGGTTCAGGTAAATCATCGCTCCTGAAAATCATTGCCGGTATTGACAAGAACTATCAGGGCGAAGTCGTTTTCTCACCCGGATACTCTGTAGGCTATCTTGAGCAGGAACCGCAGCTTGACCCTGATAAAACCGTAATGGAGGTTGTGCGCGAAGGTGTGCAGCCTGTTATGGATCTCCTCGCCGAGTTTGACAAAGTCAACGAGAGTTTCGCCGATCCTGATGTGCTTGAAGACCCCGACAAAATGGATGCGCTCATAGCCCGTCAGTCTGAACTGCAGGATGCTCTTGATGCAGCGGACGCATGGAATATTGACAGCAAACTTGAGCGTGCCATGGATGCTCTCCAGTGTCCCCCGGACAATCAGCCGGTTTCTACCCTCTCGGGTGGTGAACGCCGCCGGGTGGCGCTCTGCCGTCTGCTCCTTCAGCAGCCCGACATTCTTCTGCTCGACGAACCTACCAACCACCTTGATGCCGAGTCTATAGATTGGCTGGAGCAGCACCTGCAGCAATATCCCGGCACAGTTATCGCCATCACCCACGACCGCTACTTCCTTGACCATGTAGCGGGATGGATTCTTGAGCTGGACAGAGGCGAGGGAATACCCTGGAAAGGAAACTACTCCTCATGGCTTGAGCAGAAAACAAAACGCATGGCGCAGGAAGAGAAGCAGGCAAGCAAGCGCCGCAAAACCCTTGAGCGTGAGCTTGAATGGGTGCGTATGGCTCCAAAAGCGCGTCAGGCTAAAGGCAAAGCGCGTCTCTCAAGCTACGACCGACTCCTCAATGAAGACCAGAAGACAAGAGAAGAGAAACTCGAAATATTTATTCCAAACGGTCCCCGTCTCGGCAACAAGGTTATTGAAGCGGCAGGACTCGCCAAAGCATTCGGCTCCAAGCAGCTCTTCAAGGACCTTGAGTTCTCACTCCCCCCAAACGGCATTGTCGGAGTTATCGGACCTAACGGTGCAGGTAAAACCACCCTGTTCAAACTCATAATGGGACAGGAAAAAGCTGATGCCGGATCATTCGATGTAGGAGAAACAGTCAAAGTGGCATACGTTGACCAGACTCACCACGACCTCCTGCCGGAAAAAACTGTCTATGAGGTTATCTCGCAGGGCGTGGAGACCTTCCGCATGGGCGGAAAAGATGTTAATGCCCGGGCATATCTCTCGAAGTTCAATTTCGCCGGGGCTGATCAGGAGAAAAAAATCGGTGTGCTCAGCGGTGGTGAGAGAAACCGCCTGCACCTCGCCATGGCTCTGAAGCAGGAGGGCAATGTACTGCTGCTCGACGAGCCCACCAACGATATTGATGTCAACACCCTCCGGGCTCTTGAAGAGGGTCTTGAAGAATTTGCAGGCTGTGCCGTTGTGGTGAGCCACGACCGCTGGTTCCTCGACCGCATTTGCACCCACATCCTTTCGTTTGAAGGAGAGGGCAAGGTCGTATTCTACGCCGGCTCATACTCTGACTACGAAGAATACAAGAAAGCCCAGAACGGCGGCAAGGAACCGCCTCGCAAACGTTATCGCAAACTCATGGAATAAGCTATGTCTCAGCAAAGCAATAAAAAACATCCGTATGCATGGCTATGGATTTTACTCGCTGTCGCACTCGTGGCAGTGTGTCTTGAAGTTATACCCTCTATTTTCAATTTCTCACCTAAGCCTTCCGGAATAGCAAAAGTTTTATTTCCGGACAAAGAGATTGCCGTTGATTCAGACTCTATAGCGGTTGATACCGTGCCGCCGGTAATTGCCCATGAACCGGATACATCCGCTCATACAATCCTCTTTATCGGTGACTCCATGCTCGACGGACTCTCCCCGCGTCTTGCCGCCTACGCCGCCGCATCGGGTCACACCCTCTACTCGGTTGTTTGGTACAGTTCATCCACCGAAATCTGGGGTAAATCTCATCGGCTCACCGAGTATATTCAGAAAGTATCACCCACATACATTTTTATTTGCCTCGGAGCCAACGAGCTATATGTCAAGGATATCGAAGAAAAGAGAACTCCGTTCATCCGTGAGATGCTCGCCGAAATCGACACCATCCCATATCTCTGGATTGGTCCTCCAAACTGGGTCGAGGATACCGGTATCAACAAAATGATTGCCGACAACACCGCCAAAGGCAGCTACTTCAAAAGCGACGGAATGACATTTGAGCGCCGCACTGACGGTGCTCATCCCACCGCCGCAAGCGCAATTGAGTGGATGGACAGCATTGTGCGTTGGATGCCTGAACACTCCAATCACCCGATTAAAATGATTACGCCGGAGCAGCGAACAGCACGACCCGAAAAAATCTTCATACACCAGCCCGGCGAAAAATAATGGATTTCAGCTCACTGCCGTCGGCACTCGAATCTCTGCCGAATACACTCGGCTCACTCTTCACATACCACCGGGAAGCGCCACTCATTTTTTCAAGCGGGCTATTCTGGGTTCTATTCGTGTGCTTCATCCCGCTGTATGCGCTCATGCGACGCAGAAAATGGCAGATGCTGGTATTCGTAATCGCTTTCAGCCTCTATTTTTACTACAAATGCAGCGGCTGGTTCTTCCTGCTCCTTGTTTCAACATCTGTAATTGACTGGTTCATCAGCCGCGCCATGGTGCAGATTGAGTCATCAGCGGGCAGAAAATGGCTTGTGGCACTATCCGTCGTTATTTCACTCTCGATACTCGGATTCTTCAAATACGCCAACTTCTTTCTGTGGAACTGGAACAATATGGTCGAGGGAAACTTCCAGCCCCTGACACTGATTCTCCCGGTGGGCATATCATTCTACACTTTCCAGTCTATCAGCTACATCGTTGACGTGTATCGCAAACGCATCGCTCCCGCCTCGACATGGGGAGAATATCTTTTTTTCCTCTCATTCTTTCCGGCGCTCGTTGCCGGCCCGATTGTACGTGCCGAAAACTTCCTCCCGCAAATAAGGGAAAACCGGCACGCGAATCATCAGGAAATTTTCGGCGGACTTTGGCTCATACTTGTCGGGGTGATTAAAAAAGCTGTTATTGCTGACTATATCGCACAATACAACGACCTGATATTTGCATCGCCGGGGCATTATACCGGCTTTGAATCGCTCATGGGGATTATAGGCTACACCATGCAGATATACTGCGATTTCTCGGGATATTCCGACATGGCTATCGGACTCGCCCTCATCATGGGATTCCGCCTTGACATCAACTTCAATTTCCCATACAAATCCAAGAGCCTCACAGAATTCTGGCGCAGATGGCATATTTCTCTCTCGACATGGCTACGCGACTATGTATATATTCCTATGGGCGGTAACCGAAAGGGCACATTCCGCACATATATCAATAACTTCCTGACCATGCTCATTGGCGGACTATGGCACGGAGCGGCATGGAAATTCATATTCTGGGGCGGAATGCACGGAGTAGGGCTGATTATTAACAAACTGTTCCGACCCCTTACCTCACGCCTTGACGGTAAGGCATGGTTTGACCTCCTCGCCGGATGCATCACATTGGTTTACGTCTCGCTCCTCTGGGTATTTTTCCGTGCGGAAAGTTTCAATGACGCCATTATAATAATCAGCACGATATTCACCGACTTCTCTCCACAATGCATTCTGCCGTTTATTGAAGCACGCGCCCTATGGGTGGGATTGATGGCATTTATTATCGTTATGCACTACCTCCCGCAGAGCTTCCACGACCGTGCGGCAAGCGACTTCATAAATTCACCGTGGATTTTCCGGCTGTTGGTTCTCCTGATAGTGATTCAGCTCGTCATCGAATTTTCCGAAGCCGACATCGCACCGTTTATCTACTTTCAGTTCTGATGAGCCTTGCACTCAGGATGTACTCGCGCTATCCGAGAATATCTAATCTTTATTTATTTTCTTCTTCGGGATTCGGCTCCAGATCCTCATCATATTTCTGGAACAGGAAATCATTGTAAGGAAAACGGGTAAGATGTACCTGCTTCGCCTTTTCATAGATTTTTGCCTTGAGCTCATCTATGTTGATTCCCTCTTTGGCGGAAATAAACACTGCGTCATCCCCAACCTTGTTCATCCACGATGCCTTCAGCTCATCCAGCGAATAATTCTCCTTGCTCTTCGGGGTGAGATCATCCTCATCCTTGGGAGTGAATGAAAAATTATCCACCTTATTGAAAACCATTATCATAGGTTTGTCCGCGCTATCGCACACCTCCGAGAGTGTTTTGTTCACCACCTCGATCTGCTCCTCGAAATTCGGATGCGAGATATCCACCACATGCACGAGTACATCAGCATCACGCACCTCGTCCAAAGTAGATTTGAACGACTCTACAAGATGGGTCGGCAACTTACGTATGAAACCGACTGTATCTGTCAGAAGGAAAGGCAGATTATCCACAATCACCTTGCGCACTGTGGTGTCCAGAGTCGCAAACAGCTTGTTTTCTGCAAAAACATCGCTTTTACTTAACAGATTCATCAGAGTGGATTTACCTACATTGGTATAGCCCACAAGCGCTACTCTGGTAAGTTTACCCCGGTTCTTGCGCTGAATCGACTTCTGTCTGTCTATATCCTTCAGTTCCGCCTTGAGGCGAGAAATCTTGTCAAGAATGATTCGGCGGTCTGTCTCGATCTGAGTCTCACCCGGACCACGCATACCTATACCGCCTCGCTGTCGCTCAAGGTGAGTCCACATACGCGTGAGTCGGGGCAACAGATACTGATACTGCGCAAGTTCAACCTGAGTTTTCGCGTTTGCCGTCTGTGCTCTTCGGGCAAATATATCCAGGATAAGACTTGTACGGTCAAGAATCTTTATTTTCAGCTCCCGCTCGATATTAGCCACCTGCTTTGACGTGAGGTCATCGTCAAAAATCGCCATACCTATCTCATTGTCCTCCACAAACTGGCGAATCTCTTCAAGTTTGCCCTTACCAACATAGGTTCTTGAGTCGGGACCATTCATTTTCTGGAGAAACTTCTTCACTGTGACAGCGCCTGCAGTATCGGCGAGAAAAGCCAGCTCGTCAAGATATTCGTTAGCCTTAACCTCATTCTGCTGCGGCGTGATGAGTCCCACGAGCACAGCCCGCTCCGAAGTTTCCTTATCTATAATCAGGTCTTTCATAATCTGTTTTACCTAAAAACACTTGAATCGGTCATATTGTGCAAAAATAGCTAAAAATTTATTATACCTCACAAACCGGGAAGACATGGCGTGCCATATCTACCTCATGCACACACCATCGTCACTAAAGTCCTTAAAGCCCCTAAAGACTTTAAAGACCTTAACCTCCCTACCTCGCATATTCAATAATTTCATAAAACCACCTT
>CAMWUZ010000045.1 GCA_947177595.1 uncultured Porphyromonadaceae bacterium
TTGTAAAACAGGGTAATAAATAAACATAGTTGTAATTCGTTTATTTTGCAACATATTAGACTGATTGTGTGAACGTCACACATATTTTGCTATTGGAAAGTATAATGGGATTCGGTAAGATTACAAAGAACGTAATTGTTGCGGCATTTGCCGTATTCGGCATGTCAGGCTCATTCTCAGTCGATGCCCAGCAGAAAGGATATGTTTTGGACGGGAGTCACGAGCAGTTGCATGCTTTGAGGGATAACTATGGAAAGGGAAACCTCACAGGTGTTAAGAAGGATAAGCTTGAATTCTGGTATATAGTAAAAGATTTGAATGCTACAGACTGGAATGTGATTCTAACATATCCTCGATGGAAAGAGGGAATGGTGGATTTAAATACTACCGAACTTCCCGATATGGCAGCATACTATCCGTGGGGTGGTTGGGCAGGTATCATGCATAACGACCAGCTGTTTTATGTCAGTAAATTTGTTCCGACGTATTCTGAAAGATATGGTGATTACGGCGACTATGATTTGTTTCATTCAGCACTATCTATAGCAACTGCAACGTATCTGACCAAAAATGGTGTGATGCATAAAGCGATAGTTGATAAGATCGGTGACTATGCACTGTCGGAAAGTGATATTCGTGTCATTGATGTGATATTGTATAGTGATGATAACGGCGGAGAAGATCCTGATCTGGAGTTTGGTGACTATGTGTTTTATAACTGCCGGAATTTCATTGGACTTCCCGAAGGCTCACCATATAAGGTGATTCCAAACAATGTCACCAAAATAGGTAAGGGCATATTCAAGGATTGCTCCGCCATGACCAGGATGATTATAGGTGATAAGGTGTCGGTGATTCCCGAAGAAACCTTTGATGGCTGTACATCGCTGAGAGAACTGAAGCTAGGGGCGAGTGTTAAGGAGATAAGATGCTCTATTTCCGGGTTGAAGCGATTGGCAATCAGTGCACCTACTCCGCCTGCTGTTGCCGCCGGATGTGTAGTTGAAGCTGAGGAGATCTGGGTGCCGGAACAATATCTGGAAAGTTATAAAAAGGTATGGACCGATAAGAATATAAAGCCATATAGTTTTAAATTCCGTGCTAATCCGGTAAAAGCTTTTGCAGGCTATCAGGCAGATGTGAGATTTGAACGTGTGTCTCCGGGAGAGGGTGAAAACAATTATGTGTATTGCTATCCGCGAGAAAAAGACAGTAACGGCAATCAGAATTTTCTGTGGACTGTTGATGCCACACACGGAAGTAATACTGCGTCAGGTAAATTCAAGACCGTATGGTATTCTTATGACTGCGATAAAAGAAAAGACCTTGCGGCAGGCAATGTTGTGTATGAAGACCTTACCCGAGTGCGTTTCGATAAGCCGGGTACCTATAAACTATATTACACAACTCTTGATATAACCAACCATACGGAGGAAGTGACAGTTGAAGTTGACCCTCTTCCATTAGATTATGTGCCGGTAGAGGCTCTATCCATCACCGGTGGACCGAACAAACATACTCTAAGAGTAAACGGAACGGATAAACTCGGATATGTTATCAGTACGCCTACTCAAGGAGGTAAACAGGCTACTTATAAGACCGTCACATGGTCAAGCTCAAATACTGAAGTCGCTACAGTTGATGAAAATGGTCGGATAACCGGAATAGCTCCCGGCAAAGCGGTGATTACAGCCACAACTACTGATCCATATGTGCCGGAAATAACAGCGACATACACTCTCAACATTATTCAGCGTATGGAGAGTTTTATTCTGCAGGCAAACTATGGCGGGGTTTGGGAAGAGATAGAGAGAGGCTATGGAAATAAATATAGTATTGAAGGGCTGGTAGGTGAAACGCTTAAGATTCGTCCTGTTTGTTTTCCCGAAGGCACATCCCATACCAGTTTATATATTTCTGTAGATCAATTCACGCCTTATCCGGAGGGATTCCCCGAGGTGGAAATAGATGAACAGACAGGTACTATATTGCTTAAATCGGCAGGTAAAGCTCAGCTGAATGTGGCTGTGAGAGATGGTGATGCCGGCGACGCCGGTGTGGTCAAGGAGATGCCGATACTTCTGACCTGCTATGACGAGAGTGCCACCACTACAGTCAGTCAAATACTGGTCAAGGAGGTAAAAACCGGTAATTCGTATAATTATAGTGTGGGTTATACTGGAGAGGTTACAGACCGGGTTGCTCTAAGGGTGTCCTATAACGGTAATGCTCAATTGAAGCAGGTGAAATGGGAGTGTGATAAACCGGATATAGCTGAGATAGTTCCCACATCTCAAGTTGCAACACTCGCAGAAGATACCGATCCGCAATACCACTTCACTCTCATATGTAAAAAGCCCGGAACGGCGCGCTTGACGGCGACTCCGTTAGATGGTGGTTATGCCTCAGCCAGTTTTCCTGTTATTGTCAATCAGCCCGCTGTGGTGTCGGTGCCTGTTGAGCAGACTGCAAGGATAGAGGATGGGAAGACAGAAGTAAAAGTATTTATCAATAATTTTAGTTTTGAAATTCATAATGATGCTACTGCAACCCTTGTATATCCCTCGGCGGGAGAAACCAACGGGCTGACGTCCGGCGGTATCCCTACAACTCCTTATGAGTTCACTTATCCCGGAGATATTGTATATAGGAATGGCGGCAATAACTATGTGTGGTCGCCGTATATGGATTCTGTAGGATACAAGAGTAAAGATTTATATTTCACTGCGTTGAAGATTCCTGAAACAATAAAAGTGAATGGTAAAGAATATACGGTAAATGCTATAGGTGATTATGCTTTTGCTGGTAGCAATGTAAGGTGTGTGCACATTCCTAATACAGTTATTTCTGTCGGCAGTTATGCGTTCAAGGATGCGAAGCAGTTTAAAGGACTTGCAGAGGTTTCAAATTTTGCCGTAGTGCCTGATGCTGTCACTGTTATAGGAAAAGGAATATTCAATGGGTGCTCGGCAATGGAGGGTATGGTTATCGGCAATGGATTGGTGGAGGTGCCGGAAGAAACCTTTGACGGATGCAGTTCCCTGAAATATCTGACAATTGGTAAAGATGTGGAAAGAATCCGTTGTTCAGTAGATTTGTCCGGGGAAGATGCAGTCCTCAGCTACAACTCAGCGGTTCCACCTGTTTTTGATGAAAGTTGTGCGTTTAAAACTAAGAGTGGTATATGCGTGCCTGAATCCGAAAAGAGTGTGTATCAGGCGGCATTTCCCGAGGTCTCGGTTAAGGGTTTGTCAATAGCAGTAGTGCCTGAACGCACAATAACATATATTGGCTCACCTATCCGGTTCATCTATGATAATACATCCTCAAGGAATGGACATTGCAATTATATGATGTTTTATCCGGATATAGAAAATCCGGCAGGTGGAGAATTTACAGTGACTCCGGAAGGGTCATTGGGTAACGACTGGATTTCCTGGAGTTTTGATGCGGTTTCGGCTGTAAAAAATGCGTCAACAATAGATGAGCCCGATAAACAGGTATCAATTTCTTTTGCGTCGGAAGGTGAACATAAAATTTGTTTTCATGACCTGTGTGTGCCGGCTATTGTCTCAGAACCGATAAGTATTGAAGCCGTGACCGGTGTGGCAGTTGCGAAAATCAATATGGATGATGTTCCTGCTTATCTTGATGTGAACGGGAATGCCAGACTCAGCCTAACGGTTCTCCCGTATAATGCTACGAATAAATCAATATTATGGGTATTTGATAAAGAGGGTATAATTGTAGTTGATGAGAAAAACAACATGACTGCGGTAGCCCCCGGAACCGTTAAAGTAAAGGCGGTTTCCACTGACCCGTTTTGTGAGCGAATATCTTCCGCCGAATACACTGTAGTAGTTAAGAAATCTGTGGAAGACGTCAAGATAATGAGTGACGGGATCGTTATTCCCTCTACAGGCATCTCAGGCTATCCCGGAGAAATTATTCCTCTCACTGCTGTAGTGTCGCCGGAAGATGGCGATTTTGAGTCACGTGATTGGAATGTTGCCGGCGATGTTTGCAAAGTTGAAAGTGATGGTTTTAATGCTGCCGTGGAACTGTTGAGTCCGGGTAAGGGTACGATAATGTTTGTGCTGAATCAGATTGTAGGAGCAAAGAAGCTCGTCAAAGAGATTCCGGTACAGGTTAAAGCCCCTGTTAAGGACATATCTATAAAAATAGACGGTGTGGCGGCAAATCCCGAAAAATCTTTAGTTGATGTGACGGGTGCTGTATATAATGTCACGGCAGCCCCTAATTCCGATGCCTTTGATAAGAGATTGATATGGGAAATCTCGAATCCTGAAGTTGTGCAGTTGGAGGTAAGTGGCAATGATGCTATTCTGACATTCAAGAAGCAGGGGATAGCTTATCTTAAAATCTCGGCTGCTGACGGCAGGGGTGCATCTGTTGCTATAGGTATTGGAGTAAAGGAATCGGGACAGCCGGATCCGGTGATTCCCGCCCCCGAAACGCCGGAGGAGCCTGAAGATATTAAGGTGGAACAGCTCAGACTGGCTATTACTAAGCATACCGGTTATCCGGGTGATAAGCTGACACTCATAGTGGAGGTGCTACCGAAGAATGCAACCGACCAGACGGTTCGGTGGACAACGAGTCATTCAGAGGTAGCATCGGTAAGCGATGCGGGTGAAATAAATCTACTTAACGAGGGCAGTGCTGTTGTAACCGGTACGGCGGCTGACGGATCCGGAGTGAGCGTAACCTGCGCTATTCAGGTAAAATCCCGACCGACATCAATCGATGGCATTGACAATCCTAATGGTAAAGTATCGGTTGAAGAATCAGGCGTTATCGTGCAGGGAATCAATGATGGAGACGTGGTGTCTTTATATTCTGCCGCTGGTATTTTGCTAGATAGAAAACGGTGTGTAGGTGATGCTGTCTCGTTTACTGTCAGTGCTCATGGCATTTATATAGTAGTCACACCTTCCGCAAGTTTCAAGATCAGGTATTGAATTTGAAATAGACAGTGTGGTTGTGATCAATCCGTTTGAAATGGTTATATTTGCGAAAACTTATTTTTAATACCTATGTTTAAAGGACTCATAGCTTCGGTGGCACTTGCGGCAAGTGTGACCGCGTCAGCAGCTCCGATAGAAGTTGCATGGCAGAATCTCATGAACCGTGTCGGCGCTGACGGCAAAGCCGAATATGTGCAGCGTTTTATCATCAAAGGCGATCTCTCTCAGCTATCAAGGCTCGCGTTCAATCAGTTTGATCGTAAAATGACCCCTGTAAATCCTGCCGATACTATCGGTAAACTTCTGCCGGGTTACTACTATATCGCTTCTTCACGTTTTGGTGAGGGAGCCGATAGTGTGGTTGTTGATATTGTAACCTCAGGCACTATGCCGCAATACAGCTATGGAGCGGACGGTGTTCATGGCGTTAATGCAGCCAGTCAGCCTTTTGACGTGGAGTTTGTGCGTCTCAGTGGCACCGAGCGCCCCGAGCAGTGGACCCTTCCCGGCAAAGACAGGAATACCCCCGCAGATAAAATTTATGACCAGAACGAGGATCTTAAAGCCGGTTCAGTCGGAGCATATGATATAGTTCCGTCATTCAAAAGTGTTAAGCTCGGTGAAGGCACATACACAGGTGGAGAAAAAACTCCGAAACTTATCAAGCACGACAATCCGGAATTTTACCGGCTCATTGTTACCCCGCAGGGCATAACAATTGAGGGTGCGAGCCAAAAAGCACTCTATACAGCAAGCCGCACGCTCGATAAGTTATTAAGAGTCAATGGAGGGACACTCCCCGCCGCGGTAGTGGAAGATTATCCCGATTATGGTTATCGCGGAGTGATGATAGATATTGCGCGCAATTATCAGACACTTGACCAGATGAAGAAATTTGTGGATGTGATGGCGGACTATCGTCTCAATCATCTCCAGTTCCATTTTATTGACGATGAAGCGTGGCGTCTTGAAATTCCCGGCTTACCGGAGCTTACGGAGTATGGTAGCCGCCGCGGATACACGACTGATGAAAATGATTTTCTCGCGCAGATATATGCCGGTGACGGCAAACCCACAACTCTTGGGGGCACCGCAAACGGTTATATCTCACGTCAGGAATTCATTGATTTTCTGAAATATTGCGCGGCACGCGGAGTAGTGGTTATTCCTGAAATTGAAACCCCCGGTCACGCCCGTGCTGCTCGTAAGGCTATGGAGGCGCGCTATCGTAAAACCGGTGATGCTACATATCGCCTTATGGAAGACGGAGACACTTCTGTTTACCGTTCGGCTCAGGATTTCGGAGACAACGTGATGAATCCCGCCGTACCCGGCACATATAAATTCATGGAAAAGGTGTTCGATGAAATCATCGCAATGTATAAGGATGCCGGCGTGCCTTTGGAAACAATCCACATCGGTGGTGACGAAGTGCCTCACGGTGCTTGGAGCGGTTCTCCCTCGGCAATCAAATTCATGAAAGAAAATAACATGAAGGGCGAGAGCGACCTCCACGCGCATTTTGTGAAATGGATGGGTCAGGCTCTCAAAGAGCGTGGTCTCAAAATGGCGGGATGGCAGGAGATTGTTCTCGGCAAAGAAGAGGATACCGCGAAATCCATTGCCCCATATCTTGAGTTTGTAAACCTTTGGGTGCCTTGGAAGCAGGGAAAAGAAACCGAACTTCCCGCGATAGTAGCCCAGCGTGTAGGCGCTCCCATAGTGTTCTCAACAGCACATGGGTTCTATCTTGACCAGCCTTATAGCGGACATCCCGATGAAAGAGGTCTCGGTTGGGCGATGATTACCGATGAATTCACCTCACTTGACGCATACCCAGTGCATCAGGCACCCGTTCAGCCCGGCGGTAAGGTAATCGGTGTGCAGGGTCAGCTCTGGAGCGAGACTGTCAGGGGACCGCAGCAGATGGAGCTATATCTGTTCCCGAAAATGCTCGGTATGGCGGAACGTGCCTGGAACTCTGACACCACTTATACTCGCGCGCAGTTCAATGGCGCTCTTGGCAAGCATGAGCTTCCGTTCCTTGCCAAAAGAGGGGTTAATTTCCATATGCGTCAGCCGGGCGTCAAAATCGAGAATGGCAAGGTATTGATGAATTCGCCCTACGAAGGTGCGGAAATCCGCTATACCCTCGATGGTTCAGACCCTGATGCCAACTCTACTCTATACACCGCTCCTGTCTCCCTTCCAGAAGGAGCGAAGCAGGTGCGTGCTCGTTTGTATTATCTCGGCAAAGAGAGCGTGAGCAGTATGCTTAACGTGGATAAATGATTGTTACCGACCGGATTTTAGAAAGATTCAGCGAGCCTGTCAGGCGGCTGTTTCTCAAGTGGAGACAATTCATGTATTCCGCTGTGAGGTACAACCGACCTGACAGCCCCGTTCATGGTATGGAGCATTATGAGCGGGTGCTCCTGTATGCCCTGCTTATAGCTGAAAAGGAATTTCCGGGCGATGAAACGGCAATGGAGATTCTCGCCCATGCCGCGGTGTGGCATGACTCCCGCCGGCTTGATGAGTATCTCGATACCGGGCATGGCGCGCGGGCGGCTGTTTACTACCGGCAGTTCTGTGAGGAGAATCCGGCTGTGGTTTATCATCCTGAGACGGAAGATCTCATGCGATACCATGACCTTGATGATGAGGTTGGCAACGATAAGATTCACCGCACATACGGCTCTCGGGCGGAATATGTGGAGCAGCTCTTTCATATTTTCAAGGATGCCGATGCTCTCGACCGCTGGCGTCTCGGTGACACCGGGCTTGACCCGAAATATCTCCGCACGGCTACAGCCCGCCGACTCACCGATTTTTCCCGCCAATTTGTTATAGAGACGATGGATGCCGGTTTACTCGCGGAAATATCCGGAGAGGTCAGGCGTACACAAAAGGAGAACAAATGGAAAAGATGCTGATAATAGTTGATCCCCAGGTTGACTTTGTGGATGGGGCGCTCCCGGTGCCCGGTGCGAAGGAGGCGATGAGCGCGCTTGCTCAATATCTGCGAGAGCATGGATCGGAGTATGCGGTTAAAATCATAACTGCCGATTCCCACCCCTATAATCATTCATCTTTCCGTGAATGTGGCGGAGAGTGGCTGCGGCATTGCGTCAGCGACAGCGTAGGCGCTGCCATCGTGCCGGATGTGTTTGATGCCGCGTATTCCTCGGCGGGATATACAGCCGTCATGCACAAAGGCAAATATGAAATGGTTGAGGAATATTCTGTTTTTCAGGCGCCCGGTGCAACCGCAATCATCGCGGGATTGTTACAGAAATACAGGATAACCCGGATTGATATATGCGGACTTGCCGGAGACGTGTGCGTGCTTTCAACGCTCACCGATGCTGTCGGGCTCTTCCCCGATATTTCCATAAGGGTTCTCACCGCTTTCTCCCCGAGCCTTGACGGAGGTACCCGCCTGTCTGCTTTTATAAATGAAAATCCAAGTATATGCGCCGAATAATCAACCATTTCACAGACGATGATCTCTACAAATTCACAATGTGTTGCGCGGTGATCGACAATTTTCCGCGCGCTCAGGTGAAATATGCATTTACCGACAGGGACAACACCGTATATCCGCCCGGATTTGCCGATGAACTCCGCCGGCAGATTGAAATGCTTGAATCGGTGGTGATTACCGATGAGGAGGTGGAGTTTATGAAACGCCGCTGTCCATATATCCCTTTCTGGTTCTATAATTTCCTGAAAGGATTCCGCTACAGGAGTGAGTGGGTGAAGGTGTGGCAGGATGACGAGGGGCATCTGAGTGTGGAATTTGAAGGCGCGTGGAGCGATACCATCCTTCTGGAGGTCAAGGTGCTGGCGATAATCTCCGAACTTTATTACGATATGACCGGCGAGGCACGCAGGATTGATCTTGATTATTGTTACAGGGCATCTTCGGAAAAGGCGACACGTCTCCTTGATGCGGGATGCTGTTTCAGCGACTTCGGCACAAGGCGCAGAGCCTCGTTTGACGCGCAGGATACTCTGGTTAGAGCTATGAGCGAGGCGGCACGCGATAATTCCGCCCCCGGCAGATTTGTCGGCACGAGCAATGTGTATTTCGCTATGAAATACGACCTTATTCCAGTCGGCACCATGGCTCACGAGCTGATATGCGCCATTGCCGGAATGTTCGGTCCGCAGATGGCTAACCATCTCGCAATGAAGGCGTGGTCGGCTACATATCGCGGCGCGCTCGGCACATTCCTGTATGACACCTACGGCTGGAATATCTTCAGCCTCAACTTCTCGGAGGACTATGCCAATATGTTCAAAGGTCTGAGGGTCGATAGCGGGGATAATTACGGGCAACTTGAAAAGATATGTGCTAAATACCGCAGTCTCGGCATAGATCCGTCAACCAAGCAGGTGGTGTTCAGCAACGCCCTCAATACCGATGAGGCGATAAGGCTTCAGAACCATGCCAAAGGAAAGTGTATTCCATCTTACGGAATCGGCACTCACTTCACCAACGACTTTCCTGATCTCAAACCGCGTAATATTGTAATCAAGCTCACAGAGGTGAAAATCACCGAGTCATGGGATTTTTACAACGACACCTGCAAGCTCAGCGAGGACAAAGGCAAGCACACCGGCAAGCCGGAAGTGGTAAAAATGTTCAAGGATATTCTCCATATCTGAAAAGTAGGGACATGATGTATCATCTCCGCAGGGTCAGCGCAGGAGGTGCGATTCTGTGAATAACCGAAGAGTAGGGACATGATGTATCATGTCATCCCAAGCCAGCACCGGTCTCATCGCAGTGCATACCCTTGAGGAGTACGGACATGATGTATCATGTCTGCCCGGGTCAGCGCCGTAGGTGCGATTCTGTGAGTAACCCCAGCCAAGCGTCAAGACGCGCAGGCTGGGGAGAGCGACCACCTCCCTATATGGCGGCATCGTAGATGTC
>CAMWUZ010000046.1 GCA_947177595.1 uncultured Porphyromonadaceae bacterium
GGTGAGCGTAGGCTCGTCACTGTCAATGGCGAAACGCTCTATCTCCCCGTCACCATGCTTGGCGAAGGCTCTCTCTCATCTCTTCCTCCCGCCGACTTTCAGCTCTTGCGTTGCGCCCACGATTTCGAATATTGGGCATGGCGATGCGTCAGAATCAGGCATAAGCTCACCGGGCAGCTCGTTCCTTTCGTCCTCAACAATCCTCAGCGCAAGGTCTTGGAAGTGCTTGAGGCTGACAGGCTTGCCGGACTGCCGATACGTATCATCCTCCTCAAGGCGCGCCAGTGGGGAGGCTCCACACTCATTCAGATTTATATGGCATGGATTCAGTGCGTTCTACGCGACCGGTGGAACTCAGTCATCTGCGCCCATGTCAAGAACACCGCCACCGCTATACGCGCCATGTATTCCAATCTGTTGGAGTCATATCCCCGGGAGCTCTGGAGCGCCGACTGCAAGCCCTCCTTCAAAACCTACGGCGGATCGAGAGACACCAGAATTATCGCGGGGCGCAACTCCACTGTCACCATCGGCTCATCATGGAGTCAGGAAGCGTCGCGAGGGCTCGACTGCTCTATGGCTCACCTCAGCGAAGTGGCGTTTTGGGCTGACTGCCGCGAATTTTCACCCGAAGCGTTTGTGCAGGCGGTATGTTCCGGCATACCTCTCCTGCCGCTTACCCTCGTTGCCCTTGAAAGTACCGCCAATGGTGTCGGCAATTATTTCCACCGCGAGTGGCTGAGGGCGAAGCAGGGGCAGTCTGACAAGAGACCCGTTTTCATCCCCTGGTACGAAATTGAGATCTACCGCTCCGAGGTTGCTGATCCGCAGGCTCTTTGGGAGTCTATGGATGAATATGAACGCTCCCTTTGGCACCGCGGGCTAACGCTCGAGATGATTGCCTGGTACCACTCCAAGAGGCGCGAAATGGCGTCGGATGAGGCTATGAAAGCCGAGTTCCCCACGGATGATGTTGAGGCGTTTGTCCATTCCGGAGCATCAGTGTTTTCACCCGCGCTTCTGGATAGGCTTAGACAAAACTGTTCGGCACCGGTCGGTGTAGGGGAGATTACAGGGGATGCCCCCACCGGCGAAGATGCTCTTGCAAATGTGCGATTCCTCCCTGATTCACTGGGAGCGCTGGAAATATGGGAGCATCCTATCCCCGGCAGGGAATACGTCGCCGTGGTCGATATCGGAGGCAGAACACGGAGCGCCGATTTCAGTGTCATTGCCGTCCTTGACCGCACTCAGGGGCTTACACCGTCGGTCGTTGCCCAGTGGAGGGGACACATCGACCATGATTTGCTTGCGTGGAAAGCGGCATCACTGGCAATGTATTTCCACGAAGCTCTCCTTGTTATTGAAAGCAATACACTTGAATCGGAACTTGGCGGAGCAAGCAGATATATACTTGACAGTCTTGCCGAAGTTTATCCGAGGCTATACTATCGCCGGTCTGAATCCGGATTGGGGCGTAAAGTCGGATTCCACACCAACCGTACTACTAAAAATCTGATTATCACTGCGCTTATTGCTGCGGTGAGAGAAAACGCCTATATCGAGCGATCATCTCTTGCCTGTGATGAGATGACTACTTATTGCCAGTTGCCCACAGGAGCCTATGCCGCCCGGGAGGGATGCCATGACGATATCCTAATCACCCGTGCCATCGCCCTCTATGTCGAGCCGCAGGGCACTGCGGTTCACGCTGAATCGCCCCGCGTTCTCCTGAGCCGCGCCCGCTGGCGCTGATATTCCACAATAATAAACCTGTTAATCCGTTATTATCACATGAAATACCTCTGTCTGTTAATAATAGCGCTTGCTTTCACTGCTTGCATCAGTGACCATATATCAACATCTCCGTCCGATTTGCCGGAGTTTTCAAGCGATTCTATCGCTCTCGGTGACATTTGGGTCGATGAATGTTCCCCCAATGGGGCACTGACCATATACAACCGTAACTCGGCGGGGATAGTTATCTCTTCCGTAGCTGTTACCGGAAGGGATGCCGACCTCATCAGAATCAACCTTGACGGAGCGCCTTTGGAGCACTTCGCTCCCGTGGAGATTCGGCAGAATGACTCTGTTCTCCTCCTTGCGGCGGCTGTCCCGCAGGTGGGAGGAAAAATAGATGCGGCTGTGACTCTCACGGTCAATTCCGTTTCTCTCACTATACCTCTTGCGGCTAATGTACGGCAGCCACTCGTTTTGCGCGACCACTCTGTTTCATCATCTCTATCCCTCTCCGGAGAGGTGAGGGTTTTCGGCACTCTTGAGGTTGAGCAGGGAGCTACGCTTACTATCGAGCCGGGCACCGTCATGTATATGCACGACAAGGCGCAGCTTATTGTCAACGGTTCTCTTGTGGCGGAAGGTACACCCGGTAATCCCGTTACATTCTGCGGTGACCGCTTCGGCTTTATTGCCGCTGACATTCCATACGCTGTCCTCCCGGGGCAGTGGAGGGGAATAACCGTTAATTCCACCGGTGATAACACTGTCTCATACGCCTCAATAATCAATTCAGAAGCGGGGCTGACAATTGGAGAAAATGCTTCGCTTGATCTCGTTAACTGCTGCGTGGCTAATGCACGTGAGAATCTTGTCTCTCTTGAACAGGGAGCCACACTCACCGCCGCGGGATGCCAGTTCTCGGAGGCGGCGCGGAGTGTTCTTGCTTTGTCAGATGCATCCGCATCGCTTTACCGCTGCACAATCGCCAACTCATACCTTTTCGCCGCTCCTTCGGCTGCCGCGGTTGCTCTCTCGGGCAACTCGGAGCTTTCCGTTGAAAGTTCCATTCTGTATCGTCCCGGCGGAGAACTCTCTCTTTCAGGTGCATCTGAGGCACGGTTCTCAAACACCCTTTTCGGCTCGAACGGCTCTGATGATGACGCATTCATCAGCTGCCTGTGGGCGGCTGATCCCATGTTTCTCATAGATTTGGAAAAATATTCCTTTGACTATCGCCTTGCGCCTGAGTCACCTGCGAGAAAACATTCGGCGGCACAATCCCGCCCCGCTCTTGCTGTTGACAGATTTGGCACTCCCGCGCCGCACCCCGCGCCGCTCGGAGCATACAACTAATCGGTACCGTAGATGTTATAGTGATATAGGTGACTCAAAGCCACCTTAACCCTATAACACCCATAACCGATGACAATCTCCGACCGACTCAAGCACTTCTTTCATGTAGTATCGAATATTCGCCCTATTGTGTGGATTGCACTGTATGTGGCGGTAATACCGCTCTTCGCGCTCATTTATCAGGCGATACCGGCGGGGCAGTTCAGGATTCCGGATGGAGGCACGACCGACTTCGGCTCGTGGCTATACTACAGTATAGTCACTATCACCACTCTCGGATTTGGTGACTACACCCCCACGCAGGGAATAGCTCAGTCAGTCACTGCCGTTGAGGTCATGTGCGGTTTGATTTTCCTCGGGCTCTTCCTCAATGCAGTCGGATCTATGAAATCAGAGATTGATGTCACCTCCGAGATTGAGCGTCAGAAGCGCATACGAGAGGAAAACGACAGGCAGAGGCTACTCAAGAATGTACCCGCTCTCATGTTCTCGCTTAATACATTCCTCGCATACTGTTATGCCGTGACAACGCCCCGCTCACGCCGCGATGAAAAGGATGTATCATACAATCCCGACTTTACTTTTGCCGATATGTGCGATCTCTTTGAACCAAGCGGATTGCCCGAGGATAACACCACGCTACCCGCAGCGCAGCGGCTCCTTCAGGCGGCTAAACGCACGAGCGAGACGCTCGATTCGCTCCAGAGCCGTGTTGACCTCCGCCAATGGGACGACCTACTTGAGAACGCCTTCTCATTTGTGGCGGCATATCAGATGTTCTCCGACATAGGATACTTCTCCGTGCCGCAGCCCCAACTTCAGCAGCGGATTAAAGACTACAACGGCGCGGTGGAATCCGCACCGGAATCCTTGCACAATGTAGCCGAACTGTACCGCTTTATCAAACAGAATGCGGCAACGGCGCGCGAAATAGAAACGCTGCTTGCACGTATTTCCACTCCCACCGCATAACCCATACACCTAATTTTATTATATATGTCAACCGCGCTTCCCGTAGAAGTGCGGTTTGTTGTGATGAGGGGATATCACACTCGGGGGAGTGTTAAAATCAGATGAAATTAGTATATATTAATGAATATTAACAATGGGGGGGGGTAAATTTGCTCCATTTAGTTAATTTTGTTGCGTTTTATGTCCGTTTTAGACGCAGATTTTAAGATTCGCTAACAAAGTTAAAGGTCTAATATGTTACTAATCAATAGTTTGCCGGATAAAGTTAGGCATTGAATAATTCATAACCTTGAGCAACCATTTTTTTATTTAACCAATAATCAATATTACATGAAACGGAAACTGTTATTGTTTTTGACATGTTTGTCGCTTATGGCAGGAGTATCGATGGCGCGCACTGTTCGCGGCGTTGTCCTCGAAGCGGCTACTGATGAGCCCGTTGCCGGGGCTTCAGTAAAGTGCAAGGGAAATCCGACTATCGGAACTTCTACTAACATCGACGGTGAGTTCTCACTCAATGTTCCAGACAGTGAAAAGACTCTCGTTGTATCATTCATCGGTATGCAGACTAAAGAAGTAGCTATTACCGGTGACAACCTCACTATCACTCTTGACGAGGCTTCACTCGATCTTGACGAGGTGGTGGTTGTGGGTTACGGTACTACTTCAAAGCGCAAGACTACATCTTCGGTGTCTGTCATCAAGGCGTCTGAAATTGAAGCTGTACCCGTTCCTAATGTGTCACAGGCTCTTGCCGGACGTGCTGCTGGTCTTATCGTGCAGCAGTCAACTACCGGTCTTGACGCTGGTTCAAGCATCTCTATCCGTGGTGGTGGAACACCTCTGTTCGTTATCGACAACATCATCAGCGAGCAGCGCGAGTTCAATAACCTCAACCCCGCCGACATCGAATCGATGTCTGTCCTTAAGGATGCTTCAGCTACCGCTATCTACGGTGCCCGCGCTGCTAACGGTATCATTATCGTTACTACAAAACGCGGTGAGGCAGGTAAGGTGAATGTTGACTATCAGTTCAACTACACACTCAGCCAGCCCGCTGATCTTCCCAAGAAACTAAACGCTTACGATGCTGCCGTTTACCAGAACATGGGCTACATCTACGATGGTCTCCAGCCCACTTGGAGCGACGAGGATCTCGCACTCTTCAAGAACGGTACCGACCCACAGGGACACCCCGATACAAACTGGCAGAAAATAACCATGCGCAAGGCTGCCCCTGAAACTCGCCACCTACTCACTATCACAGGCGGTAGCGAACGTGTTAAGGCTTACACAGCCCTCAGCTACTACGACCAGAACTCTATCTATCGTTCTGACGCATACACATACAAGCGCTACAATGCCCGCACCAACATTGACGTGGATATCAAGGAAATCGGTCTCCGCATCAATACCGGACTCGAAGCTTACCTCACAAACCTGCGTGAGCCTAACTCCGGCGCATACAATGTGTGGTCACACATTCAGAACAAAAAGCCGATGGAAGCTGCTAAAAACCCCATGGGTCAGCCTTACAGCGGCACTGTGGACAACCCGCTCGTTGACATCTCCGAAGAGGGTGGTTACTACAAAGGTGCCAACACCAATGTGCGCGGCACATTCAACGCCGTTTGGGCTGTGCCCGGAGTGAAAGGTCTCACCATCACAGGTATCGCCAGCTACGCTATACTTAGCGAGCGCGCCAAGAGATGGTCTGTTCCAGCTCACTCATACAGCTGGGACGGAGTGCCCAACACTGTCAGCATGCCTTCACTCGAAAAGACAGCTAACTTCTACACATACTACAATACTCAGCTTCTTGCCAACTACAACCGCACATTCGGTGTCCACAATGTTGAAGCTACATTCGGTATAGAGGCTTCCGGCTCAAGCTACGACAACAACAGCCTTAGCCGTTCACAGTATGTGCTCGACGTTGACCAGATCGCGGCAGGTCCTGTAAGCACAGCGCAAAACGGTGCAGAGGACGGAATCCAGTGGCGCAGAGCTTCACTTGTGGCTAGACTCCACTACGACTTCGATGCCCGCTACCTAGTAGAGCTTTCTATGCGTCATGACGGTACCGACAACCTTCCCAAGAAAGGACGCTGGGGCACATTCTTCTCTGGTTCACTCGGTTGGAATATCGCTGAAGAAAACTTCTGGAAAGAAAGCGCTGCTTACAACTACGTAAACCAGCTCAAGATACGTGGTTCTTACGGCGAAATCGGTCTTGACAACGTTTCACGCTACGCTTACCTCACATCATACGGTCTCAGCGCTACCGGTGCATATCTCGGCAGCAAATGGTATCAGACATTCAGCGAAGGTGCTCTTCCAAGCCCTGACCTTAAGTGGTACACTCAGCGCGACTTCAACATCGGCTTTGACTTCGCTGCATTCCACAGCAGACTCTCCGGTTCATTCGATTACTTCTACAAGAGCACCAAGGGTTACCTTGCATCTCCTTCAAACGTAGGTTACACCGCTCCACTCGGTCTCAGCCTCCCGCAGGTTAAGTCTGATGGCGAAAGCCGTCGCAATGGTGTGGACTTCACGCTCCAGTATAACGACCGCTTCGGAGAAGTGCATTTCAGCGTTGGCGGTAACTTCACCATCTACGACGAGCGTTGGAACATCAACCCCTACGAAGCTGAAACCTCACTCAAGAATCCCTACAAACGCACAACACAGGTTGGCGCATACACAGGTAACTACTACAAGAACCTCGGTTACTACAAGGACTACCTTGACGTGCTTAACACTCCCAAGCGCACCGCATCAACAAATGTTATGGCGGGTGACCTCAAGTACTGGGACTTCAACGGCGACGGTAAGATTGACGGCGAAGACCAGTACCGTATGGGTAGCGGAACAGAACCCCGTTGTAACTACGGTATCACCGCAAGCGCAAGTTGGCGCGGATTCAACATCAATATGCTCTGGCAGGGTGCTACTAACTATCAGAAATATCTTGATGCTATCCTCATGGGCGGTAACTCAAACTATCTCCCTGTCATCTACAAGTTCCAGACCGACATCTGGACTCCCACAAACACCGATGCCCTCTATCCCCGTGCACACCAGAGCGCAGGTATGACCGGAAACAACAACTTCGTTGGAACAGACTTCTGGTTTGTGAACTCACAGTACATCCGCCTCAAGAACCTCACTTTGGGCTACGATTTCAAGCATAAACTTCTCAAGAAAACAACATGGCTCAGCAAGTGCTATCTCAGCTTCACCGGCTACAACCTGCTTACATTCAGCCCTGCGAAGAAATGGGGTCTCGACCCCGAAATTCCTTCGTCAAACGGTTACTCATATCCGGTGTCAAGAGTTTATACATTCAGCCTGAACGTTGGTTTCTAATCTAAACAAAAAAACTATTAACATGAAAGCTAAATACTTACTCCCTCTCGCAGTAGGCGCATGCCTATCTATGCAGAGCTGTAGCGACTTCCTCACAACCGAGCCCGCTGCCATTTACAGCGAGGACCTTGTGTGGGGCAGTGCGGCAAATGTTGAAGCCTTCGTCATGGGCAGATATGGCACCGCAACCGGTTGGTACCGTGATTCCCCCAACTGGGATCGCACTTTCTCAAACAACATGATCAACTGCCGTGCGGCTTGCCCCGGTGAGGCTCGAGGACTCATGGAGAATACCTACAATATTGGTCTCAACGATCGCTTCGGCTACATCCGCTCATGCAACATGATTATCGAGAAGTGCTCGAACAGCACAGTGCTCTCTGAATCAGACAAGACCAAATATGTTGCACTCGGCAAGCTACTGCGCGCCATGTGCTACTACGACTTCGCCCGTAAGACCGGTAAGTTTATCTGGGTTGATAAAGTGCTAAGCTCCGACGACCCCGATTTCAACCTCCCTCTTACCAAGAGCCTCGAAGAGAGCTATGCTTACGTGCTCAAGGACATCCGCGAGGCAATCCCCGGACTCCCCGCATCACAGCCTGCCGGAGCTCCCGACAAAAACTTCGGATATGCGTTCCTTTCTGAAGTTTGTCTGACTGCTGCCGCATACACCAACGATGCTGCAAGCCTTCAGAACGGCAAGAGCCTCTATCAGGAAGCTATCGATGCTGTGGATGCTATCAGCGGTGCTTCTCTCGATCCCGACTACGAGAGCATTTTCAATGAAAACGGTGCTTATTCTTCGCCCGAAATCATTCTTGCACAGTATTGGGACAAAGACCGCACTCAGTGTCAGAGCACCTATATGATCAGCCTCATCGCGAACGTTGTCAACACAAACCTCGAACTTCAGGGATGCAGCCCCCTCTGGCAGGGAATGCCCGACATATTCGAGTGCTGGCTTGACTACACACCTTCGCAGAACCTCGTTGACGACTACCTCGTTATTGACGAGAAGGACGGTAAGGCTAAGCGTTGGTATGAGACATCTCAGTTCACTGAGAACACCGCTGCCATCGATGAGACTACTGCCTTTGAGATGATTGAGCACAAGGATGATGATCAGGTGGCAACCGCTTACAAGGTGACAACCCCCGGCATGAGCATCAGCGATCTCATGTATAACAATCGTGACGCACGCTTCGATGCATCTATCCTTCGCGACGGTTCACAGTTCTACGGTGAGACTATCGCCATGATCAACCACGGCAACATGACACGCTGGAGCGGTGCCAACTATGGTGCTAACCACATTCCTCTGACCAACTACTGCACACGCAAGACTATTTACACAAATATGTCACCGCGTCCCTTCTACAACACCCAGACCGCATGGCACAGTGTTATCACCCGCTATGGTCGCGCACTCCTCAACAAGGCTGAGGCACTTCTCCGTCTCAACAAAGTTTCGGAAGCAGTTGACGTATTCAATCAGACCCGCACCATCCACGGCAAGCTCCCCGCATCTACAGCTTCTACTCTCGCTGAGGCTTGGGCTGACTACAAGATCGAGCGCCGTGTTGAGCTCTTCTGGGAATGCGACTGGTATTTCAGCCTTCTCCGCTGGGGTAAATACGGCTACGAAGCTAACGATGGCAAAGCGCCCTCAAGTGTGATTGATGAACTCACCGAGCCCGCTACATTCATCGAAATCAACCGAGCCCGCGATGCTGCATTCGTTGGTATTGTACAGTTCTCCAACAACCAGCGTACATTCGATACCCGCTCATATCTCTTCCCGATTCCCCAGGGTCTCATCAACGCCAACAGCGCTATCACTAATGCTGACCAGAATCCCGGATGGGAATAATGTGAAATATCTATTCACCTAAAAAAAGACTTATAAAATGATAATCAAAAATATCAAATGGTTGCTTTGCCTCTTGATGCTCCCCGTTCTCGCAGCTTGTAGCTGGGAAGACCTTCCCGCCTATGAGGACGCTGATATCACCGGTATCCAGTTCTACTACCGCTGGGCAAGCACTACCGACAAAGACCCCATTACGGGCGAACCGATGGTTCGTGAACAGCGTCTCAATGTCACCGGAGGTGATATCGATGATGAAGCCGGAACTGTTGTTGTTGACGTTGCTGTTCCCGCAGCTAATAATAACGGATACTTCACTCAGGCTGTTCGCGATCAAGTGTCTCAGAACAATATCGTTTGTATGGTATCAATCTCAACCGCCGCACGTATTGCTCCCGCAGACGGTAACAAGGTGCTCGGTGTGCCTGATGACTGGACAAAACCCCACAAATTCATTGTAACCGCTGCTGACGGCACAAAGAAAGAGTGGACAATTACATTGACCTCATTCACAAAATAATTAGTAGGTAATTAAATTAAGGTTCCCTCACGCTATTGTGAAAATTAGAGTTCCGGACTTCAGAATCCGGAACTCTTTTTTGTATAAGATTTATAA
>CAMWUZ010000047.1 GCA_947177595.1 uncultured Porphyromonadaceae bacterium
CGGATCTTCTCTTGACTCTTGTACTACTTCTTGTCTATTGTAAATCTTTCAATGTACTCTCGCGCTTCGCGCAGCATTGCGATTCGGAAAATCGCATAGCGCGAATAAACCGAAACGGACTGCAAAGTTATTTCTAACTTTTCAAACCTGCAAATTTTTATAGGAGTTTTTTTGATGCGAACCCGTCGCTCGTTTTGATTGCCGATGGCAAAAAATCTTTTTCCTTGCTTAAACTTGCTTAGCCGCTGCTGAAGCAGTGCTTTTCTCAAAAGCGAGTGCGAAGTTACAATCATTTTTCCGAAAAACAATACCCTCCCAATATTTTTAACAGCATTTTAATTATGCGAGCATATATTTTGCGTTTATTCACTTTTACATAAGCCTCCATAACGTGCTCTAATTTCCATATACCGCTAATTTATAACGTATTAAACGATCATACACTATTTTATGGTTGTTTGTTTGATTTTTTGTGAGTATTTTCGCGAAATATACATGATAATATACAATTATGAGATACGGATCAATATTGATTTCTGCCTTATCACTTCTCCTCATAAATATATCAGCATATGCGGTATCGCCCTCACAAGTGCATTTCGGCAATGAAAGTAATGATACCATCGCCATCACAACACTTTTAGTCAACAATCTCAAGCCGGGAACGAGCCTGAATAATTACATGGTGATTATAGGAACGAGTTTTGAAGGGACTCCATACGCAGGAGGCACTCTTGAGGGCAGTCCTGAAGTTCTAAGAGTGAATTTACAAGGTATGGATTGTGTGTCTTTTGTAGAAACTGTTGCTGCCCTGGCACAGACTCTCGGAGAGAGACGCACCTCCTGGATTGATTTCATCTACAATCTGGAACGGTTGAGATACAGAGGAGGAAACATGAATGGATACGCAAGCCGACTGCATTATTTCAGCGACTGGGTGGTAGATAACCACCACCGAGGCAATATCACTGAGGTGACCGACCGGATAGCTAATGCATCTTATCTGGTGAAGACTCTGGATTTCATGACCCAGAATCGCGACAAATACGATGCGCTTGCTGACAGCACTGAGTATGAGCGGATCAAAAATATTCAGGTGGGATTTCGCTCTCACCGCTTCCCTTACATAAAATCGACCAATATCGGAGCTGCAAATATTTTGCCCGGTGATATTATAGCTGTTGTATCAAAAACTCCGGGACTGGATGTGAGTCATCTCGGTATCGCCGTGGAAGTAAACGGAAAGATTCATTTACTCCATGCATCGTCGAAAGAGGGTAAGGTATGCGTGAGCGATGTGCCATTAACAGAATATATAAGGCGCAACCGAAACGCCATCGGCATAAGGGTGATAAGAATGAAGGACTGAGAGCAATAATTATGAGATATAAAAAAACCGCCGGAATTTTCCGACGGTTTTTTATTGTCAGCGGCTAAGCCGCAGATGATTTATGCCTGAGGCATTTTGGTGCGTTTGCCGTAGCCATACTGAGCCGCGTCACCAAGTTCTTCCTGAATGCGGAGAAGCTGGTTGTATTTAGCCATACGGTCTGAGCGGCTTGCAGAACCGGTTTTGATCTGTCCTGCATTTGTTGCAACAGCGATATCAGCAATGGTAGCGTCCTCAGTTTCACCTGAACGGTGTGAGATAACAGCTGTGTAGCCGTTACGCTGTGCGAGTTCAACAGCACGGAGGGTTTCTGTGAGTGAGCCGATCTGGTTAACTTTAACAAGGATAGAGTTAGCGCAGCCGAGTTCGATACCTTTTTCAAGGTATTTCACATTGGTAACAAAGAGGTCGTCACCAACGAGCTGACAACGCTTGCCGATAAGGTCCGTGAGGATTTTCCAACCTTCCCAGTCGCCTTCAGCCATACCGTCCTCGATAGAGTCGATGGGGAATTCCTCAACGAGTTCCTTGAGATACTGTGCCTGCTGCTCAGATGTGAGTTTGGGAGCATTAGAACCCTGTTTCCATGTGTAGTCATATACACCGTCTTTGTAGAATTCAGAAGATGCGCAGTCAAGACCGATGGTAACATCCTTACCGGGTTTGTAGCCGGCGAGCTCGATAGCTTTAATTATTACATTGAGGGCATCCTTGGTGCCGTCAAGAGTAGGAGCGAAGCCACCTTCGTCACCGACAGCGGTAGAGAGACCGCGATCGTGTAGAACTTTCTTGAGGCTGTGGAATACTTCAGTACCCATTCTGATACCTTCCTTGAAGCAGCATGCGCCGATAGGACGAATCATGAATTCCTGGAAGCAGATGGGAGCATCTGAATGAGCACCACCATTGATGATGTTCATCATGGGAACGGGAAGAACGTATGAGTTCACACCGCCGATATATTTGTACAGGGGAAGGTCGAGATAATCGGCAGCAGCCTTAGCTACAGCGAGAGATACGCCAAGGATTGCGTTAGCTCCGAGTTTTGATTTGGTTTCGGTGCCGTCGAGAGCAATCATGGTTTCATCAATCTTAATCTGATCAAGCGCGCTCATTCCTTCGAGTGCCTGCGCGATAGGACCGTTAACGTTTGCCACTGCTTTGGTTACGCCTTTTCCGAGGTAACGACCTTTGTCGCCGTCACGAAGCTCAAGAGCCTCGTTAACACCGGTTGAAGCGCCGGAGGGAACAGATGCGCGACCGCGTGCTCCTGATTCAAGGATAACGTCTACTTCTACTGTGGGGTTGCCTCTTGAATCGAGCACCTCACGACCGATGATTTTTTCAATTCTCATAATTGTTCGGTATATTAAGGGTTTTGGTTATATGTTTCTTGCGTTTTTATAGCGCTTTGTGCAAAGTTAATAATTTCCAACGGAATAGTTTGCTGTGGAAATGCTGTTTTTATTTTTTTATTTTTTGTTGGAGGTGTTTAAACGATTTCAGGCCGCCTGACAGATATTGTCGGGCGACCTGAAATATGATCTAACTGCAGCAGTTGATTATTCAGCAGCTTTTTCAGCTTCGGGCTCTGCTGCCGGAAGTTCGGGTTCAGCTTCTTTTGCTGCTTCAACGGGATTTTCAAGTGCGGGCTCAGCAGCTGCAGCCTTGTTTGAGCGACGGCTACGGCGTGTGCGACCTTCTTTCTTGCCACTCTTTTCCTTGAGCATATTTTCATTGTAGTCAACGAGCTCAATGAAGCAAATCTTAGCGTTATCACCGAGGCGGTTTCCGGTTTTGAGGATACGGGTATATCCACCGTTGCGATCTCCAATTTTCTGCGCTACTTCACGGAAGAGCTCTGTAACAGCTTCTTTGTTCTGGAGGTAGCTGAAAACGAGACGACGGTTTGTCATTGTATCGTTTTTGGCGCGGTTGATGAGGGGCTCAGCATACATGCGGAGTGCTTTCGCCTTAGCAAGGGTGGTGAAGATGCGTTTACGCATGATCAGCGCAATGGTCATGTTGGCGAGGAGCGCGTCGCGGTGAGCCTTCTTGCGTCCGAGATGGTTGAAGTTCTTATTGTGTCTCATCGTTCTTTACTCTTTGTCTAATTTGTATTTTGAAATATCCATACCAAACGAAAGGTTGAGATTGGCAAGGAGTTCGTCGAGTTCGGTAAGTGATTTTTTACCGAAGTTTCTGAATTTGAGAAGGTCGGTTTTGTTGAACACGACGAGTTCACCGAGGGTTTCCACTTCTGCACTCTTGAGGCAGTTGAGTGCTCTGACACTCAGATCCATGTCAACAAGTTTTGACTTGAGGAGCTGTCGCATATGAAGCACTTCTTCATCAAACTCTTCATTACCCTCTGTCTCAGCTGTTTCAAGAGTAATTTTCTCATCTGAGAAGAGCATGAAGTGATGTATGAGGATTTTAGCTGCTTCTTTGAGAGCTTCCTGAGGAAGGATGGAACCGTTGGTGGTGATTTCGAGCGTGAGCTTATCGTAGTCGGTTTTCTGGTCAACGCGGAAATTATCTACGATATATTTCACATTAACAATAGGTGTGTAGATGGAGTCAATAGCGATGGTATTGATATCATCCGCCGCAATTTCCTGCTCTTCAGCACGGACCCATCCGCGTCCTTTGTTAATGGTGAGTTCGATATTGAAACTTGCGCTCGGATCCAAATGACAGATTACGAGTTCGGGGTTGAGTACTTCAAATCCGGTAAGGGCTTTGCCTATGTCTCCGGCTTTGAATTCTTCGGTACCTGCCACAGTAATCCTGATCTTTTCGTCTTCAACATCTTCATTCAGGCGTTTGAGGTTTACCTTCTTGAGGTTAAGTATGATGTTGGTCACATCTTCCTTGACTCCGGGCACTGTGTCAAATTCGTGCTTAACGCCGTCAATTCTCACAGATGAGATTGCAAAACCTTCAAGTGATGAGAGGAGTATGCGACGGAGTGCGTTGCCGATGGTTGTGCCGTATCCGGGTTCCAGAGGTTTGAACTCAAATTTGCCGAAATGATTGTCAGCCTCCAACATCAGGACCTTGTCAGGCTTTTGGAATGCTAATATAGCCATGTGGATCTGGTGTTAAAGATTACTTGGAGTAGAGCTCGACGATGAGCTGTTCCTTAATATTTTCGGGGATATCTTCGCGTGCGGGAACGTGAAGCAGTTTACCTGACTTGGTTGATTCGTTCCACTCAAGCCAAGGATATTTGCTGTGGTTGAATCCAGCGAGTGCGTCAGCAATCACTTCGAGTGATTTTGATTTTTCGCGTACACCCACAACGTCACCGGGCTTAACTGCATATGAAGCGATGTTTACAACGTCGCCGTTAACAGTGATATGACGGTGGAGAACAAGCTGACGTGCTGCAGCACGGGTGGGCGCGATGCCGAGACGGTAAACCACGTTATCGAGACGACCTTCAAGGAGCTGAAGGAGGATCTCACCAGTGATACCTTTGGCGCGTGAAGCTTTGTCAAAGAGATTACGGAACTGTTTTTCAAGGACTCCGTAGGTGTATTTAGCTTTCTGCTTCTCTCTGAGCTGAACACCATACTCAGAGGTTTTGCGGCGCTTGTTTGCTCCGTGCTGTCCCGGGGGGAAGTTTTTCCTGGCGAGCACTTTGTCTTCGCCGAAGATAGGTTCGCCGAATTTACGGGCGATTTTAGTCTTGGGGCCGGTATATCTTGCCATTTTAATTTTTAGTTTTTGTGTTGGATTGCAATATTTTCATCAGTGAGCGCAGCCGCGACCATAGAGAGGTGAAAAAATATGGTCAATTTCACTCTTCTGACAAAAAAGAAATTGCGTTCCTGAAATAAAGTGATTGCTAAGTTGAGTATGCCTAAAAGCCGAGGCACAAATTATACTCTTCTGCGTTTCGGGGGACGGCATCCATTGTGGGGGAGCGGAGTAACATCTACGATTTCAGTTACTTCAATGCCTGCTCCATGCACGGTGCGGATAGCTGACTCGCGTCCGTTACCGGGGCCCTTAACGTATGCTTTAACTTTGCGAAGTCCGAGATCATAAGCGGTTTTTGCGCAATCCTGAGCTGCCATCTGCGCTGCATAGGGAGTGTTCTTTTTAGAACCTCTGAATCCCATTTTGCCGGCGCTTGACCATGAGATAACCTGACCTTCGGAATTAGCGAGGCAAACGATAATGTTGTTGAATGAGGAATGAACGTGTAGCTGACCGGCAGCGTCCACTTTGACATTTCTCTTTTTAGTTGCGACTGTTTTTTTTGCCATATTGTTATTTTATTTTGTAGCTTTCTTCTTGTTAGCGACGGTTTTCTTACGTCCTTTACGTGTGCGGGCATTATTTTTGGTGCTCTGTCCACGCACAGGGAGTCCGTTACGGTGACGGATTCCACGGTAACAACCGATGTCCATTAGACGCTTGATGTTGAGCTGAATCTCGCTGCGGAGATCACCTTCTACTTTGTGCTCTGCGCCGATAACTTCGCGCACTTTTGCTGCCTGGTCGTCTGTCCAGTCCTGCACTTTAATATCTTTATCTACGCCGGCTTTTTCAAGAATTGATTTTGCGGCGCTTCGGCCTATACCGAAAATGTATGTCAAGGCTATTTCACCTCTCTTGTTCTGGGGGAGATCCACTCCCACGATACGTACTGCCATATATCGACTTTATTTTTTTGCAAAATTAGTAAATTTATCCTTGACGCTGCTTGTACTTGGGATTTTTCTTGTTAATTACGTACAAACGTCCTTTGCGACGGACGATTTTGCTGTCCGGGGTGCGCTTTTTAACTGAAGCTCTTACTTTCATCTCTTTATTTCGTTTTTTGTTTACTTGTATCTGAATGCAATTCTTCCTTTTGAGAGATCATAAGGTGACATTTCCACTCTCACTTTGTCTCCGGGAAGGATTTTGATGTAGTGCATTCTCATTTTGCCTGATATATGGGCAGTGATTTCATGCCCGTTTTCAAGCTCAACGCGAAACATTGCGTTTGAGAGTGCTTCTACGATTACTCCATCTTGCTCTATTGCAGCTTGTTTTGCCATTCTTTGCTTTTATTGTTAAATAAATCTTTGTTGCAGTACCTCTTCTATATAAGAAAATGTAGTGAGGATACGGGGCGTATTACCATGAATAGCGATTGTATGTTCATAGTGAGCAGAGGGTTTACGGTCGCGTGTGCGACAAGTCCATCCGTCTTTTTCTATGATCACGTGTCGTGTACCAAGGTTTATCATCGGTTCAATAGCAATACACATTCCATTCCGGAGCATCGGTCCGGTGGATTTTTTTCCGAAATTCGGCACTTCGGGGTCTTCATGCATCTTGCGACCGATACCATGTCCGCACATTTCTCTGACAACTGTATATCCTTTGGATTCGCAGTATGTCTGTATAGTGTTTGAGATATCTCCTACTCTATTCCCTTCTTTCGCCGCGTCAATCCCCTTATATAGCGCCTCTTTTGTTGTAACGCACAGAGCTTTGACCTCAGGTGATATTTCTCCTACGGGGAATGTATAGCACATATCACCGTTGAATCCGTCAATTTCGACAACAATATCTGCGCCGAGGATATCACCTTCGCGAAGGGTATAGTTGGAAGGAAATCCGTGGACGACTGTTTCATTGACTTCCCAACAAACGGCAGCGGGGAATCCTGCATATCCGAGGCATGCAGGTGTTCCGCCGTTGTCGCGTATGAATTCTCTGGCGATAGTTTCAAGCCTGTTAGTAGTTACTCCAGGCTGAATCCACTTAGCGAGTTCGCCGAGTGTCTGGCTGGCGAGAGTGCAAGGTGGCTGCATCGCTTCGATTTCTGTGGGTGTCTTGATATATATCATCTCAGGATTCTGCAAACTTAGATGTTATACTCAATATGCGCTGCCGGTGGTACGTCCTTTGATTTTACCTTCTTTCATGAGACCGTCATAGTGGTGCATCATGAGGTGGCTTTCAATCTGCTGGAGCGTGTCAAGCACAACGCCAACAAGGATAAGGAGTGATGTACCTCCGAAGAACTGTGAAAAGTTCTGGCTGATACCGAAGAATCTTGCAAATGCAGGAAGAATCGCCACGATTCCAAGGAAGATTGATCCGGGAAGTGTGATTCTTGACATAATCGAGTCAAGATATTCAGCGGTTTTCTTACCAGGTTTTACTCCGGGAATGAAGCCGTTGTTGCGTTTCATATCTTCTGCCATCTGAGTGGGACGCACAGTGATGGCGGTGTAGAAGTATGTGAACGCTACGATCATGAGGAAGTACACAATATTGTACCAGAATCCATTGATGTCTGAGAATGCTGCAAAGAATCCTCCGTTGCCTTCGCGTGAACCGAATCCAGCGAGGGTAATAGGAATGAACATGATTGCCTGAGCAAAGATGATCGGCATCACACCTGCCGCATTTACTTTGAGGGGGATGTACTGACGAGCGCCACCATACTGACGGTTTCCGACAATACGCTTGGCATACTGTACAGGTACTTTGCGTGTGCCCTGCACTAGGAGTACAGCTCCAACAGTAACAGCGAAGAGAAGAATTATCTCAACCACAAACATAATCAGACCGCCCTGAGAACCGGTAGCACCGGGGAGTCGGCTGATGAATTCATAGATGAGTGCTTCCGGAAGACGGGCAATAATACCCACCAGGATGATAAATGAGATACCATTACCTATACCTCTGTCAGTAATTCTTTCACCTAACCACATGATGAACATTGAACCGGCGGCAAGAATAACAGTAAGATAGATGATGGTCCAGACTCCCATACCGGCAGATGAACCACCTGCGACTGCTACCTGATATTTTATGTTCATCAGATATGCGGGACCCTGAAGAATGAGGATAAGAACAGTGAGATAGCGGGTGTACTGATTAAGTTTCTGCCTGCCGCTTTCACCTTCTCTCTGCATTTTCTGGAAAGACGGAAGCACCATGCCAAGAAGCTGTATCACAATCGAAGCTGTGATATAGGGCATGATACCGAGTGCGAAGATAGATGCCTGAGAGAACGCACCTCCGGAGAACATATCGAGGAGCTGCATAAGTCCACTTTTGTTAGTAAACTTAGACAGCGCATCAAGATCTGCGGGGCTGATTCCGGGAAGCACAACGTAACACCCGAGCCGGTACACAAGTACCAGCAGGAGTGTGACGAGTATGCGCTTGCGCAATTCTTCGATTGTCCAGATATTTTTGAGTGTATCTACAAATCTCATTACAATCAGATTTTTGAGATTGAGCCACCGGCATCAACAATAGCTTTTTCAGCAGCCTGAGAGAATGCATTGGCTTCAACTGCGATTGCACGTGTGAGGGCACCATTTGCAAGAATCTTAACGAGCTGATTCTTACGTGTTACACCAGCATTGCGAAGATCTTCAACAGTGATTTTGTCAAGATTCTTAGCAGTTGCGAGTGCTTCAAGATCGCTGAGGTTGACAGCCTTGTATTCTACTCTATTGATGTTCTTAAATCCGAATTTGGGAAGACGGCGCTGAAGAGGCATCTGACCACCTTCAAAACCAATCTTACGACTGTAGCCTGAGCGAGATTTAGCTCCTTTGTGACCGCGAGTAGAAGTGCCGCCCTTACCTGAGCCGGGACCGCGTCCGATACGGGTTTTACGGGTTACTGATCCAACTGCGGGACGAAGATTACTTAGTTCCATAATTTGTAGTGTTTATTTATGCGTTGGTCACTTCTACCAGGTGACGGACTTTGTTTACCATTCCCATCACAGAGGGTGTGTTTTCTTTCACCACGGTGTGATTCATTTTTCTGAGACCGAGTGCATCGAGGGTACGTTTCTGCACAGCCGGTGCGTTGATACGGCTTTTTATCTGTTTGATTTTAATCTGTGCCATTGTAGTGGTTTTTATCCGTTAAAGACTTTGTCAACAGAGATACCGCGGTTCTGTGCCACGATAGCGGGTGAACGCATTTCATCAAGTGCTGCGATAGTAGCTTTAACGAGGTTATGGGGGTTTGACGAACCTTTAGATTTAGCAAGCACGTCGGTGATACCCACACTTTCAAGCACTGCACGCATAGCACCACCGGCTTTCACACCGGTACCGTGAGAGGCAGGTTTGAGAATGATTCTTGATCCACCGAATTTAGCAGCCTGCTCGTGAGGTATAGTGCCTTTATGAATGGGAACCTTAATAAGGTTTTTCTTAGCAGCTTCTACTCCCTTGGCTATAGCTGCGGTAACTTCGTTGGCTTTACCGAGTCCACATCCAACAACTCCGTCTTCGTTACCTACTACTACGATAGCTGCGAAAGTGAATGTGCGTCCGCCCTTTGTCACCTTGGTAACACGGTTGATAGCAACCAGACGGTC